>NZ_JBVHYH010000087.1:0-36196 GCF_055569135.1 Kitasatospora sp. NPDC029367 | reverse complement strand
CCCCCCCCCCCCCCCCCCCCCCCCCCCCCCCCCCCCCCCCCCCCCCCCCCCACGGGGGTGTCGCACAGGGGTGTCGTACAGGGTGTCGTACGGGGTGTCAGCTTGTGACCGGTCACAAGCCGCGTCCGGAATCTTTGTGACCTGGCCAGGGGACAGTGCGCCGGGCCGCCGACATGATGTTCTCCGGGGCGCTGCCTACCAGTTGGTAACCCGGCGTTCTCCGACGGACCACCAGGAATCCCACGACCCGGGGGAACCATGCGCACGTGCACGTCCCGGCTGCTCGCCGCCGCCGTCACCGCCGCCCTGGCCGCCACCGCCACGGCCGTCACCGTCGGCCCGGCCGCCGCGGCCCCGGCCGGCACGGCGGCCCCGGCGGCCCCGGTGGCCCCGCGCTCCGCCGCCGCGAGCGACCCCTTCTACGCCTACGACGGCAGCACGCCACTGGCCTCGCTCGCCCCGGGCACCGTGCTCAAGACGCGGACCCTGCCGTACCACGTGCTGGGGCTGCCCACCCCGGTGACGGCGGTCCAACTGCTCTACCGCACCACCGACGCGCAGGGCCGCCCGTCCGCCAACGTCACCACCGTGGTGCGCAGCCTGACCGGGGACGGCGGCAAGGCCGTCTCGTACCAGTCCTTCTACGACTCGCTCGACCCGGGCGACGGCCCCTCCCGGGCGGTGGCCGGCGACCTCAGCCTCGGCGGCGCGATCCCCAACATCGAGGCGGTCTTCCTGGTGCCGCTGCTCGCCCAGGGCTACAACGTGGTCATCCCCGACACCGAGGGCCAGAACGCCGACTTCGCGTCCGGGCCGGAGTACGCGACCAACACCCTGGACTCGATCCGGGCCGCGACCCGGTCCCCGGCCACCGGCATGGGCCCCGACACCCGCTTCGGGCTGATGGGGTACTCCGGCGGCGCCGTCGCCACGGGCTGGGCGGCCGCGCTCGCGCCGGGCTACGCGCCCGAGGTGAACGCCAAGCTGGTCGGCTACACCGTGGGCGGGCTGCTGGTGGACCCGGCGCACAACCTCGGCTACGTGGACGGCTCGCTGGCGTGGAGCGGGATCATCCCGCTGTCCGTGATCGGGGTCTCGCGCTCCCTGGGCATCGACCTCATGCCCTACCTGAACGACTACGGCCGCTCGCTCTACCAGCGGCTGGAGCACGGCTCGATCGTCGACGCCCTGGGCCACTACCCCGGGCTGACCTGGAAGGCGATGGCCAAGCCCCAGTACGCCGACCCGAACTCGGTGCCGCCCTTCGTCGACGCGATCAACCGGAACAACCTCGGCTCGGCCCCCACCCCGACCGTGCCCGGCGCCATGGCCCAGGGCAACGGCGGCTTCCTGGAGGGCACCTTCGCCGGCCCGGCCGGCATCGGCACGGGCGACGGCGTGATGGTCGCCGGGGACGTCCGGGCACTCGCCCGGCAGTACTGCGCGACCGGCACCAGCCCGGTCTCCTACCAGCAGTACGACCTCCTCAGCCACTTCGGCGTTCCCGTCGTCTGGGCCCCGCAGGCCCTCGCCTGGCTCGACGACCGCTTCGCCGGCCGCCCCGCCCCCTCCGACTGCGGCCACATACCGCCAGGCAACCCCCTCACCCCGGAACAGCCCACCCCCACCCACTGACCCGGACGGGAACGAGAAGCACCCGCAGCACCGGCCACCGTCATACCGGGGTACCGCAACGGGACTCGGCACCCCGGCACGACGGCTTGCGCCCCTCCCCGGACGCGGCCGGGCCGGGCCAGGTGATCCCCGCCCTCCCCGCGTCCCGCTGTCCGGCCCGCACCCGTGCGCCACTATGATCATCGCCGCACCCCGGAAGGGGCCGGGGCGACGGGACGACCGGGGGAGAGGAGCGGACATGCCGGCGTGGTGGCGAAACCGGTCCCAGCGGCGCGCCGCCGCCCTCGCGGACGCCCTGACCGACGAGTCGGTCCGCCTCGCGACCGCGGGCCGGTGGACGCAGGCCGAAGCCGTCCAGCGGCAGATCATCCAGCTGCGCACCGACCACCTGGGCCCGCACGCGCCCGCCACCCTGGCCGCGCGCGGCGAACGGGCCGCGGTCCTGTGCGCGTTGGGACGCCACGAGGAGGCCGGCCGCGAGGCGCGGGCCGTCCTCCCGCTCGCCGTCGCGGCCCGGGGAGAGGACCACGACGAGGTCCGCGGGCTGCGGGCGGTGCTCGGCCGCGCCCTGGTCGAGTCGAGGCGTTACGACGAGGCCGAGCCCGAGCTGCGGGCCGTCCTCCCGCTCGCCGTCGCGGCCCGGGGAGAGGACCACGACGAGGTCCACGAGCTGCGGTTCCTGCTGGGACGCGTCCTGATCGCCACCGGACGCCCGGACCAGGCCGAGGAGTTGGCGCGCGCCGTGCTCACCGCGCACCCCGCCGTGGACCTGGTACGCGTGCGCGCGTGGAGGGCCAGGGCGCTGGCGCTCAACAGCCTCGGCCGCCACCGTGAGGCCGCCGCCGAGTACACCACGCTCCTGACCGCCGCCCCGGCCGTGCTCGGCGAGCGCCACCGGCTGCTGCTGGCGTCCCGCTCGCACCGGCTCCAGCAACTCGCGGTCCTGGGCGAGCACGACCAGGTCGAACGGGAGTACCAGGCCCTGCTGTCCGACCTTCCCGACGACGACAGGCTCCGCCGCTCCGTGACCAGCGCGCAGGTCTTCGCCCTCAACAGCGCCGGCCGGCACACCGAGGCCGAGGCCCTCGCCCGGACGGCATTGGCCCGCCACCCCGGGACCGGCCTCTCCGCCGGCCTCGCCCGCAGCCTCACCGCCCTCGGCCGGCCCGCGGAGGCGCTCCAGGTCCTCACCGACGCCGAAGCGGACAACCCGCGGGTCGGTGGGGGAGCGCTCGCCGTGCTGTTCGGCTTCCTCACCGCCCAGGCCCTGCTCGGCCTCGACCGGCCCGAGGAGGCCGAGACCCGGGCCAGGCACGCGGTCGACCTCGCCCGGGCCCACTACCACCCGGACAACCACCGGGCCCTGGAGGCCGCCACCACCCTGGGCCGCGCCCTCGCTGCCCTCGGGCGTGTCTGACAATTCCCGCCGGGCGCGCGACGCCGGGGCACGCACCTCGCCGCGTTGTCGTCAGTCGCCGATGCTCCGCATGGACTCCCTCCTCCGCCTTGCGATGCACGCACCCCAACGCCGCGCGCTGATCCGACGCGAATTGTCAGACACGCCCGAGGCCGACACCCCGAGGCCGTACAACAGCTGACCCGCTGCGCCACCGCCTGGCGCGAGCACTTCGGCGCCCGGCACCCGTCCACGGTGGCCGTCGAGGCCGAACTCGCGGCGCTGACCCGCCCCTGACGGGCCACGCCCCTCGGCCCCGCGCCCCCGCAGCCTGTGAACACCGGGCGGACCGCCGTACCGCCCTACCGCTGCACCCGGTTGTCGGTCGCCAGCACGTCGCCCGGCACCGTCGAGCCCAGCTGGCGCCGCAGCGCGCCGATCGCCGGATCGGCGATGGAGACGGTGAACCGGTAGGGCGGCTGGCCGGTGACGGTGTTGTTCGAGTCGGTCGGTGCCGTCAGCCGCTGCTGGACGGCGAAGCCGTCGAAGCCCGGGCACAGGGCCTCGGACGGGAGCGTCACCTGTACGGACGCGCCGCCCTCGGGCCCGACGTGGACGGTGCCGCCGGGTCGGACGGAGCGTCGCCGTCGCCGTCGCCGTCGCCGTCGCCGTGCGTGAGCGGGAGGCCGTGGGCCCCGGCGACCAGGCCGTCGGGGCCCTCGATCTCGACCGCCACGCCCTGCGGACCGAGCGGCGCGGACAGGTCCAGCGCGTGGCCGCCGGGGCCCGGGGCGAGACCCAGACCGATGGTGAAGTGCCCGGGGTCCTGTGCCGCGCCCCGCGAGAACCCGTAGGCGCTGAGGACGAGTTGGGGTCCCGGCGGTGTGGTGTCGGTCGGTGACCCGGCGAAGGTGAAGGACGCGGGCGCCGGCTCGAAGTGGTGGAAGCCCTTGGTGCCGCACCTGGTGCCGTCGGAGACCCCGCCGCCGGGCAGCGCGACGTCCACGGTCGGCCGGGGTGACCCGGGCACCGGCCGCGGGCTGCGCATCGACCGGCCGTCCCGGTTCAGCACACCGGCCGGGTCCATCCCGACCGCGACGGCCAGCAGCGCCGCGAAAGCGGTGGCCGTGATCAGCACGGTGCGCCGACGCCCGCGCCGGATCCACCGCGAGCGGGCCGCGCCGCGGGCCGCGCCGGGTGCGGCCCCGGGCGTCCAGCGGCGGCCGCCCGGGTCCACCGGCGGCTCCTCCCGCCACCGCGCGGCGAGCATCCGGGTCCGGGCGGTCGGCTCCTTGACGGTGGCCTCCCCGATGAACCGCTCGTCCAGGACGAGCCCCTCGAACGGATCGGGCGTCGCCCGGCCCGGCACTGCCGGCTCCGGTTCGCGGGAAGGGGGCTGCTGGGGGTCATCGGCGCTCGACACGGCCGCCAGTATGCGCGGCCCCCGCCGCAGGGCAAGGACGCTTGCTCGCGAGCCCGGGCCCGGTACGCGCCGCGCCGCCGGGGCCGCTCGACGGCCGTCACACCCGGGACGGATGTCTCCTAGTGTGCGTAGTACTGGCGCTGAGGGTCCAGGCGATGAGAGGGCCGTGCGCCTGAGTACGCAAACTCAGGCGCACGGCCTGCCGCCCGGCTCGTGCTGCCGCCCGGCTCGTGTCGCCGGTCGCCGGTCGCCGGCCGCTGGGCCGCTGGGCCGATGCCCGGAGCCTGTGGCCGCGTGAACGGTCCCGGGCCCGGTTTGGTCAGGGCAGGTAGCGTTCGAGCGCGGCGGCGCCCTTCTGCTCGATCTGCTGCCTGGCCCACTCGACCCGAGCGGGGGTGAGGTCGTGCCCGGAGGCCATGACGAGGTCCTCGGGGTCGAAAGGCCGCTCGGCTCCGGTGAACAGCCGTCGCGGGGACGCCTTGGCGTCCGTGTTCGTCTCGCTCGTGGGATCGCTTCCTTCGATCGGGCTGCCCATGGCTACCTCCCTGGTCGGACTTCTCTACCAAGGGTGCCGCCGATCCGCCACCACCGCTTCCCGTCCCGTACGTGCCGCCCCGCTGCCGCGCTCCGGCCGGCGGACGTTCGGCCCATCGGCCGCCCCTCCGGGGCGTCGTCCGGCTCGCCCCCGGGCTGCCTTTGCGGCGCAGCGCGGTGATCTTCCGAACCTGATCCATTCCGCCGACGGACCGCGCCCGGCGGCCGTCCTCGACCCGGCCGCCTGAGGAGCGCACCCCCGGCGTCGCCGGGCGGGGGAGCGGTCAGTGGGTGGCGTCGACGGCGATGCCGACGAGCTGGAGGATGGCGTGACCCCAGCTGGTGGCGGCGATCAGGACGCCGAAGACGACGGCGGTGAAGACGGTGAACGCCTCGTCGGCGCGGCTCCGGGCCTGGGTGGTTCGCCGCAGGCGGACGAGGATGACGATCGCGAGGAACACCGAGACGCTGATCGTGTACTGCACTGCCCACCCCGCCCTTCGGTCTGACTCTACGTGAGGATGCGGCTACGCAGCGCCTGCCGCCATCCGGGTGAGCATGCCAGAGCGCCCGCACCGCCGGGGCCGGTTTCGGGAAATCGGCCGGACGCGAACAAGCTTGGAACCGCCGAGCGGCGTCGCGCCGAGGCACGGCGAAGCCCCGCCGGGCAGGATCAGGTGCTCGGCGGGGCTGCTTGCCGCGTGGGGGCGGTGGGTTCCGGGGGAGGGGCCTCAGGCGCGGGCGTCGATCTTGCCCTGGAGGGCGGCGAGCAGGTCCTTGAGGATGCCGATGGTGCCCTCGTCGGTCAGCTCGCCCTGCTCGTCGAAGCGCTCGTGCGAGCGGAAGGCGACCAGCTCGGGCTTGACCACGACGTCGCTGTCGGTCCAGACGAAGACCTGGCGCAGCGCCAGCTGGGCGCGGACGGAGCCGAAGTTGGTGGGGGCGGCGCCCATGATCGCGGTGGGCTTGCGGTGCAGCGGCACGCCCTCGCTCTTGGTCCAGTCGGTGCTCAGCCAGTCCAGGGCGTTCTTGAGGACGCCGGGGACGGAGTAGTTGAACTCCGGGGTGGCGATGAGCAGTCCGTCGGCCTCGGTGACCTTGCGGCGCAGCTCCTCGACGACGGCCGGGCGCTTGCCGGGGTGGTCGAGGTCGTAGTCGTACGGCGGGATCTCGCGCAGGCCGTCGTAGATCTCGATCTCCATGCCGGCCGGGTTGATCTTCCGGGCGGCGCGCAGCAGCGCGGTGTTGTGCGAGTCGGCGCGAAGCGAGCCGGAGATGGCGAAGACCTTGGACGCGCTCATGACGGTGCTCCTTGCGGTGTGCGTGTGGCTGTGGGCGTGGTGGGGGTGGCGGCCGAGCCAGGCCAGGCCCGGCGGTGGTCGCTCCGACGCCGAGAAACCTAAACCGTTCAGTTCAATGCGTCAACCAGACAGTTCAGTCTTGACTCTGAACTGGATCGTGTAGTTCAGTCTTCGGCATGACGACGACCCAGCTCGCCGCGGCCCAGGCCGCCCCCGTCCGCTCGACCACCACCGTCATCGACCCCGTGCACACCTTCGAGGGCGCCGGCTTCCCCGTCCGCCGCCCGTTCCCGGTGGCCGAACTCCCGATGCTCGACCCGTTCCTGATGGTCGACCAGACCGGTCCGCTGCTGCTCGCCCCCGGCGAGGCCAAGGGCGCCCCCGCCCACCCGCACCGCGGCTTCGAGGCGGTCTCCTACCTCATCGAGGGCTCGATGGACTGGGCCGACTCGACCGGCCGGCGCGGCACCAGCGTCGCCGGCGAGGTCGAGTGGCTCACCGCCGGCGCCGGCATCGTCCACTCCAACGAGCCGACCGCCGAACTGCTCGCCCACGGCGGCCGCCAGCACATGCTCCAGATCTGGGTGAACCTGCCCGCCCGGCTCAAGGACCTCCCGGCCCGCAGCCAGAACCAGGGGCCCGACACCATCCCGGTGGTGCACACCGAGGACGGCAGCCGGATCAAGGTGATCGCGGGCCGAAGCCACGGCGTGGCCGGACCCTTCGAGACACACCTGCCGGTCCTGCTCGCGCACGCCGTGCTGCCCGCCGGCGGACGGGCCGACTTCACCGTGCCGACCGGCCACAACGCCGCCGTCTACGTACTCTCCGGCACCGCCGAACTGCCCGACGCGCCGCTGGCCGACGGCCAACTCGCGGTACTGGCACACGACGGCGAGCGGATCACCGTCGCCGCACCGCACGGACCGGCCGAGGTACTGGTCCTGGCCGGCGAGCCGATCGGCGAACCGGTCGCCCGCGGCGGCCCGTTCGTGATGAACACCGCCGCCGAGCTCCGGCAGGCCCAACTCGACTTCTCCAACGGGAAGTTCGGGCGGATCCCGGAATGAGCCCGGGAGCACCGAACACGGCGGCAGGGGCCGACGCGCCCCCTGCCCAGCCACTGACGGGCAGCACCGGCCGGGGCGTACGGGGGTCGCTCCGGACCGGCCTGCTGCTCGCGGCGCTCGCCGCCCCGGGAGCCGCCGGACTCTCCAGCCCCAGCCTCGTCCTGCCCGCCATCGCGCGGGAACTGCACACCGGCCCCGGCCCCGCCGCCTGGCTGATGAGCGGCTACGGGCTCGGCATGATGCTCGGCACCCCGCTGCTCACCGCCACCGCCGGGCGGCGCAACCCCCGGACACTGCTGCTCGCCTCCGCGGGAGCACTGCTGCTCGGCGTACTGCTCACCCTCGCCGCCGGGGCAGCCCTCGGCCCGCTGGTCGCCGGGCGCGCCCTGCAGGCGGTCGGCGCGGCCGGGTTCAACGTGGCCGCCTTCCAACTGGCCGCGCGTCAGCCCGACGGACGCGCCTCCGGGGTCGTCGCGATCGGCAGCGCGGCGGGCGGCACCGCCGGACTGTTCATCGGAGCCGCGGTGGCGACCGGGCTGGGCTGGCAGGCCTGCCTGGTGCTGCCGGTGCTGACCCTGGCCATACTGCCGGCCGTACTGCGCGGCCGCGCCGGACCGAAGCCGGAGCCGACACGGGATCAGGTACGGGAGCCCGCGCGGGACCCGGGCGCACAGACGGCACGCCGCTCGTTCCTCGGCCTGGACGCCCTGACGGTGCCGCGCTTCCGGGCCGTCGCCGCCGTGATGCTGGTCCTGGCGACCGTCAACTTCGGCCTGGTCTACGGCGCACCCCGGCGGGCCGCCGCACTCACCGGCTGGAGCACCGTCCAGACCGGCGCCGTCGGCTCCCTCGCCACCCTGACCGGCGCGCTGCTCTCCTGGTCGCTGGTACGCGCCGCACCCCGGCTGGGCCCGCGGCGCACCACCGGCCTGCTGCTCGGCGTCTCCTTCACCGCACTCGCGCTCGCCGCCTTCGGCCCCTGGACGCCGCTGGTGCTGCTGGGCGCCGGAGCCAGCGCCTGCGTCAACGCGGGCGGCCAGGGCGTCCTGACCGGCGCCGCCGCCGAGGCCGTGCCACCGCAGCGGCGACCGGAGGCGATCGGGCTGTTCAACCTGGTGTTCCTGCTCGGCGCCGCGCTCGGCCCGCAACTGGCGGTGCTCGCCGAGCGGATCGCCGGGCTCGGCCCGTGACCCGCCGCGCACAGGCCCGACCGGGCCCGGTCGGGCCCGACCGAACCGTTCAGTTTCATATACTGGCCCGTACCGTCTCCCCCTAAGCGCCTCCCGAGGAGAACCCGATGGCCGCCGACGCCCCCCAGCCGATCGACGAGTTCGGCATCCCGATCATCCCGAGCCCGGTCGACGCCGCCCAGCGCCGCCGGCAGGCCATCATCGACGCGGCCCTGGTCGAGTTCCTCAAGGAGGGCTACTCCGCCGCCTCGATGGACGCCATCACCGCGCGCTCCGGTGTCTCCAAGGCGACCATCTACAAGCACTTCGGGAACAAGGAACGGCTCTTCCTCGCGGTGATCGGCGGCATACTGCCCACCACCTACGAGGACCTCAAGCCGTGGAACTCCACCATCGCCGAGGCCGACGACCTGCGCTCCGCGCTGATCACGCTCACCCTCGACTGGACCCGCATCCTGCTGCGCCCCGACATCATGTCGCTGCGCCGGCTGGTGATCGGCGAGATCGACCGCTTCCCGCAGCTGGGCCAGCTCTGGTACCGGGTCAGCTACGACATGAACAACGGCCCGCTGATCGAGGCCTTCGCCGAACTGGACCGCCGCGGCGTGCTCACCGTGGAGGACCCGGCGCTGGCCGTGCAGCAGCTGGTCGCCTGCACGGTGGGCGTGCCCCAGCTGGTGCGCACGTTCCGCCCGGAGGCCGACCTGGACGAGGCCGAGCTGCGCCGGATGATCAGCTCCGGGGTCGACCTGTTCCTGGCCCGGTACGCACGGGAGCAGTGACCACGGCGGCGGCCGGTGCCGTGGCCGCCGCTGCCGCCACCGGTGCCATGGCCGGACCGGCGGCCGGCCCGCGCCGGTACCGCCGTAGCCCGGCCACCACCAGCAGCACCGCCGTCCACGCGCCGGTGCAGAGCACCTGGCTGCGGCTGCCCGGGTCCACCAGCATGAACACCAGCACCCCGGCCATCGCCGCCAGCGCCACGTAGCCCAGGGACGGGAAGCCCCGCATCGAGGCCGCCTGCTCCTGACCCTGCCCCAGGAGCTCCGGCCCGCGCTCCTGCTCCGGCCCGTCCGTGCGCCGCCGCCGGCCGTGCAACCGCAGGTAGGAGGCGGCGATCAGGATCCAGACCACCAGGATCGCCGTCCCGATCGAGTTCAGCAGGAACGGGAAGACGGTCCGCGGCCACAGCAGGCTGAGCACCACCGAGCCGAAACCGAACGCGGCCGAGGCGAGCACGGCCCGCCCGGCCCCGACCGGGACGCCGACCCCGCCGCCCGCACCGGCCTCGCCGCCCGCACCGCCCCGGCCCACCCCACCGCGCCCGGCCGACCGGCCACGGCCGGTCAGCAGGCGCGGCGCGTCGCCGCGGGCCGCCAGGGCGTGCAGCATCCGCGAGGAGCCGTAGATGTTGGCGTTCATCGCCGACAGCAGCGCCACCAGCACGACGGCGTTCATCAGCTGCGCCGCGCCCGGCACCCCGATCCGGCCGATCGCCGCCGCGTACGGGCCGCCGGCGACCGCCGGGTCGTCCCACGGCACCACGGCGACGATCACCGCCATCGAGCCGATGTAGAACAGCGCCACCCGCCACAGCACCGTGCGCACCGCCCGGCGCACCGCGGCCACCGGGTCCGCGCACTCGGCGGCGGCGATGGTCACCGTCTCCAGCCCGCCGTACGCGAACACCGCCGCGATCGTGCCCACCGCGACCCCGTGCCAGCCGTGCGGCAGCAGGCCGCCGTGCGCGGTCAGGTTCTCCGCGGCCGGGGTGCGGCCGGTGAGCACGGCGGCGGCGCCGAGCAGGATGAACGCGCAGATCGAGGCCACCTTCACCCCGGCGAACCAGAACTCCAGCTCGCCGAAGTGCCGTACGCCCGCCAGGTTCGTCCCGGTGAACAGGGCCATGAACGCCGCCACCCACACCCAGGCCGGCACCTGCGGCAGCCACCCCGCGACGATCCGGGAGGCCCCGATCGCCTCTGCGGCCACGCTCACCACCAGCAGCGCCCAGTACATCCAGCCGGCCAGCAGCCCGGCCCACGGCCCCCAGGCGCGGGTGGCGTGCGCGGCGAACGACCCGGAGCCGGGGCGGGCGGCGGACATCTCGCCGAGCATCCGCATGACCAGCACCGTGAGTACCCCGGCCACCACGTACGACACCACGATCCCGGGCCCCGCCGCGGCGATCCCGACGCCGGAGCCGACGAACAGCCCGGCTCCGATCGCACCGCCCAGCGCGATCATGGCGATGTGGCGCTGTCTCAGCCCACGTCCGACCGACCGGTCCTCGGACATCACGGCTCCCCCCGTTGTGATCCAACCGGGGGAGATCTTGGCCCCGATCACCCGTCGTGATCAAGCCCCCGGTCCGCTCCGACCGAGGCGTGGACACCCGTCGGCCGGGCGGGTGCTACCAGTTGGCCCAGGGGAGGTTCCAGCCGCCGAGGCCGTTGTCGGGGGCGACGGTCTTCTCCTTGGTGTTCACGACCTTGACGACGTCGCCGATCATCGAGCTGTTGTAGAACGATCCCGCGGGGGAGGTGTCGCTGCCGCCCTCCACGTCCTTGAGCGAGACGCAGCCGTGGCTGGTGTTGGCCTTGCCGAACGGGTCGCCCTTGTACCAGTAGTTCCCGTGGAGGTAGGTGCCGCTCCTGGTCAGCCGCATCGCGTGCGGGGCGGCGGGGATGTCGTACTCGTTTCCCATGCCGACGGTCTGGGAGTTCATGTGGGTGACGATCTCCTTGGACATGACGACCATGGTTCCGCCCCAGGAGGGGTGCTGCTCGTCGCCGAGGGTGGCGGGCACGGTGGTGGTCCTGCCGTCCCGCACGATCGTCAGCTGGTGCGTGGCGGCGTCCGCGGTGGAGACCTGGGAGCGGCCGATGGTGAACGGTTCGTCCTTGTCGATGTCTCCCCAGACCCCGGGGGCGATCTCGACGTTCTTCAACCGGTAGTGGATGGTGACCTTGGTGTTCGGCTTCCAGTAGTCCGCCGGCCGGAAGTCGATCCGGTTGTCGCCGAACCAGTGGCCCTTCACCTCGGTGCCGTTGTCCGTCTCGAAGGTGATGGCCTTGGCGACGGCGTCCTTGTTCACGACCTTGCCGCCGAAGTCCACCTTGACGATCATGCCCACGCCGTAGGTCTGGCCGTCGGAGATGTTGTCGTTGGCGGACATCTGCTTGCCGGGCGAGGCGGTGGTGAAGGCGCTGGTGGCCGCGGAGACCAGGCCGTCGGCGTCCTTGGCCCGGGCGTTGACCGTGTACGCCGTGCCGGGGGCGAGCGAGGCGGCGGGCTTCCAGCCGGTGCCGTCCGGGGTGATCGAGCCCTGGACGGGCTTGCCGTCCTTGTCGGCCACCTCGACGGTGGTGAGCGTGCCGTGGGAGACGGACACCTGGAGCGCGGTCGGTGCGGCGTCCCGGGCCCCGTCCTTCGGCTGCACGTCCAGCACGGCGCTCGACGTCCTCGGCGTCGCCGCGGCGGCCGCCCCGCCGGGAGCACCGGAGGCACCGGAGGCGGTGGAGGGAGCGGAGGCAGTGGAGGGGGCATCAGCGCTCTTGTCCTGGCCGTCGCCGCAGCCCGCGGACATCAGCAGGACCCCGCCCATCGCCAGCGCCACCGCCCCGCGGTGGAGACGGTCGTCGGTGCGTATCGCGGCCCGTGCCGCTCGAACAGTGCTCACAGTTGCTCCCTCTCGGTGTTCGCCGTCAGCTTGTGCGCCGGTTCGTCCCAGCGGCAACGGTGGGCCGGCGACCAGGGACGCGGGGACGCGTTTACCCTCTTTGAGCTGCGAGGACGTAACCTTCCTGGAACGCCCCGCGGGGCGTTCCAGGATGCCGGGGCCGGTGCAGCAGCTCTCCCCGGCGGGGGTCGCCGAGTGGGGTGGAGGAGCAGTGCCAGAGGGGGCCGGGGATGTGCGGGAGGCGGACGAGGTCGCGCGGCTGCTCCAGGAGCTGAAGAGCAGGTCGGGGCTGAGTTACGGCGCGCTGGCGAAGCGGTTGCACGTGAGCACGTCGGCCCTGCACCGCTACTGCAACGGCGATGTGATGCCGGGGGAGTTCACCCCGCTGGAACGCCTCGCCCGGCTGTGCCGGGCGACACCGGAGGAGCGCACCGAGCTCTACCGGCTGTGGGTCGCCGCCCACGCGGCGCGGGGTGGCCGGCAGTCGTCCGTTCCCGCCCCCGCGGCGAACACTCCGTCAACGGCTCCGTCAACGGTTCCGTCAGCGGTTCCGTCAACGGCTCCGGTGACCGCGACGGCCGCCGAAGGCATCGCACCGGACTGGACGGCCGCTTTGGCGCACACCCCCGCCGAGCCGCGGCGGCGGGTGCGGCGCAGTGTGCTCGCCGCCGTGACGGCCGCCGCGGTGCTCGCCACCGTCGGGGCCGTGGCCGCCGGTCTCCGGACCCGTACGGCAGGTGACCCCGCCTCCGGTCCCGCCCCGGCGGCCGCCGCCGGCGCGACCACGGGCGCGACCACGTCGGGGCCGGCCGGCGCCCCGATCACCGTCGTGGTCCGCCCGTCCGGCTGGGACGCCGAGTGCGACCAGTACGTGGTCGACCGCCCGCCCGCAGAAGTCCCCCGCCCGCCCGCACCGGCGGACGTCCCCGCCTGGGTCTCCGAGGTCGGCGCCGTCCCCGGCCACTACCAGTCGATCGAGCTCGTCGTGCAGGGCACCGGCGACGACACCGTGGTGCTGACCGCCCTCGACGTCCGCGTCGCCCGGACCGCGGCCCCGCTGGCCTGGAACGCCTACGCCATGGGCGAGGGCTGCGGCGGCGGGGTCGACGTCCACTCGTACGACCTCGACCTGGACGCCGCCCGGCCCCGCCCGGTCGTGACCGAGGGCAGGACCGGCCTGCCGGTCACGGTGAGCGAGCGGGACCCGCAGGTCATCGAGGTCAGCGCCGAGACCACCGCCCACGACGTCAGCTGGTACCTGGAACTGGAGTGGTCCAGCGGCAACCGGAAGGGCACGCTGACCATCGGCCCCGGCGGCGGCGCGCCGTTCCGCACCAGCGCGGTCAAGGGCCGGCCGCTGTACAGCTACCCGGTCGGTGGGAAGGCCTGGGAACCCAGCGCCTTCCAGCAGTGACGACCGCGCCCGGCACCGCAACCCGCTGCCCGGCACCGCAACCCACCGCGGGCGCCCTCCGCGCGAAGCCCTGGCGCACGCCCTTGGCCGGGGTGCTCAGCCGCCCGGCGGGCGCGCGGTCGTGCCGGAGGTCAGCCGCCAGAGCCCGGCCAGCTCGTAGTAGACGCCGTTGACCACCTGCAGGAGCAGCAGCGTGACCGGCCACAGCAGCGCGCCGAGGCCGGGCACCACGTCCACCGGCAGGGTGTACGCCATCACGATCCGCGCGGCGGCGTCGAGCAGCATCGCCACGCCCCAGATCGCGGTCGAGACCCGCCAGATCCGCCGGAAGGCCGGTTCGCGGTCCCACAGCACGTCCCAGGAGGTGCCGTCGGAGCGGAACCGGCCTTCCAGCAGCGGCCGGCCGGCGTGGAAGAGCAGCGGGCGCCTGGCCCTGATCGAGACCAGGAACCAGAGCCCGGCCACGCCGGTCAGCCACCCGTCCTTGGCCAGCAGGAACCGGGGGCTGCCGCTGACCAGCGCGGCCGCGACGCCGAGCAGCATGGTCCCGGCGACAAAACCCGCCATGCCCTCCAGGCTGCGGGTGCGCAGCCACCGCACCGCCGTGGTGAGCGCCGGCAGGGCGGCGCCGGCCAGCAGCGCGACGAAGACGCCGACACCGGCGGCGCGCAGCCCGTAGTACACCGCGATCGGGACCAGGACGTCCCAGGCGACACCGAGCAGCAGGCGCCGGCCGCTGGGCCGGGGCTTCGGCGCGGGGGAGTCGCCGCGGGCGCTTCGCGTGGTGGTCACGGCGTCCTCCGGGGCAGGGGAAGGCCAGGGTAGTGCCGCACCTACGGACCTGTCCGCTCCGCCGTCCGGCCCGCGAACTCGCCCCCGGCCGCGTGCCGTTGGCCGCGGTGGAACCGGCCGGTCAGCGCGGCCGGTCAGCGCGGGCGGTAGCGCAGGTAGCGGACGTTGCAGCCGCCGCGCGCGGGGGCAGTGCTCCAGCACCGCGCGGCCCAGGCCGTGGATCCTCGGGGTGCCGGGGATCGTGATCGACACGACCTGGCTCCACTCCCAGCCCACCGCGCCACGCCGCGAGCCGTGGACGCCCACGCGGGCCCGGCCGCCCCGCCGCCCGGGCGTCGCCCGGTGTCCCCTCCGCGTACACAAACGTTTGTTAACATCACGGCCCGCGCGGACACTTGGGGGGCCGCGCACGGGGAGACGGAGCGAGATCCATGAGCGTGCCCACCGACGTCGCACGGTTCCGCCTGGGCCACCGGACGAGCATGACCCGCACCGAGGGGCTGCGCAGCACGACCTATCACTCGCAGTGGCACCTGTTCCCGCTCGGCGCGAGCCGGCGCCCGGAGACGGGCTCCGTCGTCCTCGACGCGTTCTGCGGCGACTGCCGCCTCCCCATCAAGGTCGTGCTGGAATCCGAGTCGACCGCCGCGCAGAAGCAGCGCACCCGCACCACGTCCGGCTGGCTCCTGCTCGCGGCGGGCATCGCCCTCGTCGCCGTCGCCTGCCTCATCGGCGGCGGCGGAGCCGTCCCCGGCCTGTCAGGCGTGACCGGCCTGATGGCCGTACTCATCAGCTTCGCCGTACGCAACGCGGGAAAGACCTACCCGGGCGTCCACCTGCAGCCCAACCAGCCCGCCACCAAGAACACCCCGCACCGGATTTTCGTCCGCTGACACCGCCGGACGCCGACACCCCTCCCGGCGAGCCCGGTCGACCCCGCCGCCGGCGCCGCTGCGTGCGCCACGGCCGGCTCGATCCCCGTCGGCTCGATCCCCGCCGGTTCGGGGAGGGGCGGCGGCGCGGCCCCGTCCGTGCTGCGAGACTGTCGATCATGACAGACCACCGCCCTCTCGCGATGCCCACCTTCTCCGCGACCGCCACCGACGCGCCGCTGCCCGCCCAGTCCGGCGCGCGCCGGCCGCCGGTCGAGCAGGGCGCCGACTTCCGCCAGCCACCCGGCGAGACCGCCGCCGTGCCCGCCCCGGCCCGGCGTCCGCTCGCGGCCGGCGGCCTGACCTTCTCCGACCCGGACCACCAGATCTGACCACCGGCCGTTCCACCGCAGGCCTCGCGACGTCACCGGCAGCTTCCGAAGCAGCACCACGCCGTGTGCAAGACGGCCGGGGAGGCCGCCAACAGGGGCGGCCTCCCCAGCACGGCCCGGCCCGGCGAGCCGGCCGACCGCCCGCCACGGGAACCGCCCGGGGCGGGCGGCCGCTGTCGGATCACCGGACGGCCTTTAGGGCTTGCGGACCATCACAGACCCCGTGACCGGTGCCCGTGCGACATCAGCAGGCCCTCATGGATTCATTGATTCCACGTTTACCGGGCGCCGACAGCATTCGGGCCCATGAACAGACGATCACGCGTCGGCACCTGGTCGGGCCTGCTGGCCCTGGCCGTGTGCGCCACGCTCGCAGCCCCGTCGACCCCCGCGCAGGCCGTCACCACGGTCACCGACCAGGAATCCACCATCACCTTCGGCAACAACAAGTGCCTTGAGGTGGCAGGGAGTTCCACGGCGAACGACGCACAGGTCCAGATCTACGACTGCAACGGCTCCGGCGCCCAGAAGTGGATCTCACGCGAATACCCCGACGGGCGCCCCGGTGTCGCGTTCTACAACGCCGTCTCCGGCAAGTGCCTGGACCTCAAGGACGACAACCACACCGACGGCGCCAGGATCCGGCTGTGGCCGTGCAACGGCAACGAAGGCCAACGCTGGATCCTCACGAACGAGACCGTGGGCGGCCCCCTGGAGCTGTCCAGCTACGGCTACGGCTGTGTGGACGTACCGAACGGAAACCTCGCCAACGGGCAGGCGGTCCAGTACTACCACTGCAACAGCAGCCCCGCCCAGACGGTCGCCCTCCAACAGACCTCCGTCTCATCCCGCCCCATCTACGCCATCGCCCACAACCTCAACGACCCGGGCCAGGTCCACCCGGCACTGGACGCGGGCTACAACGCGATCGAGGCCGACGCCTGGTGGGGCATGCCCTCGAACAACGGCGTCGCCTGGTGGGCCCACGACGGCGACGTCCCGGCCTCCGGCTCCGCGCCCCGGTTCCAGGACGTCGTCAACAAGATCATCGAAGCGAAGAAGAACCACGAGAACATCACCTTCGTCTGGATCGACGTCAAGAACGCCTGGAGCGGCGGCAGCTTCGCGGTCAACCAACTGCTCGACCTGGCGCACCAGCTCACCACCAACGACATCGCCGTCGTCTTCGAGATGAGCAGCGACGAGGGCAACGCCCAGTGGACCCAGGTCGCCAACGACGTCGCGGGCAACGGCATGGAAGGCCTGTTCGCCGCCAACGACTCCCTGAGCAGGACCCAGAGCCTGTTCGACGCGACGAACATCCCCCGGCTGCGCCGCTTCACCGACCGGGGCGCGGCGAACCTCGCGCTCGGCTGCGCGACCGGGCCGTTCAGCACCGACACCTCCTACCGTGACCGCGGCGACGCCAGCCACGGCGGCCGGCAACTCGGCGGCGTCATGGCGTTCACCCTCAACGACAGCGGCAACTCCACCAACTGCATGGCGTCCCTGCTGTCGCAGACCGGCATCGACGGCATCATCCTCGGGCACGACGTGGACGACTACCGGGACGATTCCACGACCCGGGGCGCGCTGGCGCACTACGCCGACTGGATCACCTGGCACCCGAACCAGGTCCGCATGGCCACCGACCGGGACGACATCTTCGGCTGATCGTCAAGCACGACCGGGCGATCCGACCGGCCGCCAGGGCAGGCACGCAGGCCGGGAACGGGAGGGGACGTGCTTCGAGGCCGGGCCCTGCAGGCCGGGTCGCCGGAGCTACGACGGTCCGGCTCCGGCCGCGCGCAGTCGGTCGAGGGTGCGCTCCAGGTTGGCCTGGGTCGCCGCGACGGCGGCGTCCGGGTCGCCCGCGGCGATCGCCTCGACCAGTGCGCGGTGCGCGCCGGCGGTGGCCTCCCGCTCGACGCCGTCGTGGAGCTGATGGTCGGTCACCACGTGGCCGGCCGCTGCGCGCAGCGCGTCGACGAAGGAGTCGAAGAGGCGGACGAGCACCGGGTTGCGCGCGGCCCGGACGACCAGGCGGTGCAGTTCCAGGTCCGCCTCGACGAGTTCGGCCGGACCGGCGGCCGCGTCCCGGGCGGCCAGCGCCGCCCGCAGCGCGGCGACGTCCGACTCGGTGCGCCGTCGCGCGGCCAGCCGGCCCGCCTCCACCTCCAGCGCCGCCCGCACCTCGTACACGTCGAAGACCTCCGAGCGGCGCAGCTCCCGGTCGAACTCCGAGACCGGGGCGGCGGCGGCGACGTACGTGCCCGAGCCCTGCCGGGCGCGCAGCTGGCCGTCGGCGATCAGCACCCGGACGGCCTCGCGCGAGGTGGTGCGGCCGACCCCGAGGAGCCGGCTCAGCTCCACCTCGCCGGGGAGTCTGCTGCCCACCGGCCACTCGCCCGTACCGATCAGTCGGCGCAGCTCGGCCGTGGCCTCCTCGACCAGGGAGCGATGGCGTACCGGGCGAATGGTCATGGCGGTAACACTATCGTCCTCCGGATGCTGCGCCCCTGGTCACCGGCTCGTCCGCCGGTCCGGCCGGTCCGGCCGGCTCGTCCGCCGTCCGGTTCGCGGGCGCGTCCGGCTGGAGCGGCCGCTCCGTCAGGACCCGGTCGCGCAGGCGCAGCGCGCAGCCGAGCCCGAGCGCCAGCACGCCGAGGACCAGGGCGAGGACGGTCCGCAGGCCGTGCGCGTCGGCGAGGCCGCCGAGCGCCGGCGCGGCCAGGCCGCCTACGGACATGGCGAGGCCGAGGGTCAGCCCGCTGGCCGTGCCGGGGCGGGTGGGCAGGTAGTCCTGGGCGAGGGTCACCTGCGGGGCGAAGGGCAGGAACATGGCCAGCCCGAAGGCCACCGCGCCGGCCACGGCGACGGTGCTGGAGGGGGCGAAGGCCACGGCGGCCAGGGCGGGGACGGCCAGCAGGTAGCCGGTGCGGATCGGGGCGAGCCGCCCGTGCCGGTCGCCCAGCCAGCCGCCGAGCAGGGTGCCGGCCGCGCCGGCCAGGGTGAGCAGGGTCAGTGCGGCGGCGCCGAGCCCCGTCGAGCCGTGGAGGTCGCGCTGGATGTGGAGGGCGAGCATCGAGGTGACCGTCACGTACGGGACGGACCAGGCGACGGTGGTCGCGACCAGTCGTCCGAACGCCCGCCAGTCGTCGCGGTGGGCCCCCGCCGCCGCGCCCCGGGCGGTCGGCGGGACCGCCGGGGCGTGGCCCCGGTGGCGCTGCCGGCGGCCCTGCACGGCCCAGAGCGCGGCCGTCACCAGCGCCGGGACGGCCAGCAGCCAGCAGCCGTCCAGGCCGTACGAGCCGACCACCAGGGTGACCAGCGCGGGTGCCAGCGAGGCACCGAGGGTGCCGCCGACGGAGAACAGGCTCATCGCCCGCTGGGACTGTCCGCCGGCGGCCCGGGCCTGGTTGGTGGCGGGCGGGTGGTAGGCGGCGATTCCGATGCCGGCCAGGGCGGCGCAGAGCCAGGTGAGCAGGTAGCTGTCGGCCGTGCCCGCGCCGGTGATGCCGGCCGCGGCGGTGAGGAAGCCGGCCGGGACGAGCCAGCCGCGGTGGCGGCGGTCGACCAGCAGGCCGAACAGCGGCTGGACCACGCTGGACAGGCCGCTCGCGGCCAGGGCGATGCCGGAGACGGCGGTGTAGCTGTAGTGGCGCTGGGACATCAGGAACGGCAGCAGGGCGGGGACGGCGCCCTGGTAGAGGTCGTTGACGATGTGGGTGCCGGTCAGGAAGGCCAGCTGTCCGCGCTTCACCGGGTGCCCCGCTCGGGACGCGTGGCCGTCCGCCCGTCGTGCCTCGGGGCGCCGGCCCGCCGGGCCTGCTCCAGGACGGCCTCCTGACGTGCGGTGTGGTGGTGCCAGGGCAGGGCCCGTTCCAGCTGGGCGCCGAGGGAGAGCAGGAGGCCCTCCCGGTGGAGCCGGGCGGTGAGCATCACGCCGATCGGCAGCCCGTCCGGGGTCCAGTGCAGCGGCAGGCTGATCGACGGCCGGCCGGTGAGGTTCGCCACCGGGGTGCGCGGGGTGACGGCGAGCATCCGGGCGAAGGTGCGCTCCGGGTCGGCCTGGCCGGTCGGTTCGGCTTGTCCGGTCGGTTCGGCCGGTTCGGTGAGCGAGCCGACCGGCAGCGGCGGCTGGTTCGTCGTCGGGCTCAGCACCGCGTCGAAGCGGTCGTAGCGGTGGCAGATCGTACGGGCGGTGGCGGCCAGCGAGGCCGTCGCCGCGTGCAGCCGCACCGCGTCGTGCTCGCCGCCCCGGGCGCGCAGCCAGCGGGTCAGCGGCAGCAGCCGGTCCTCCCGCTCCGGCGGGACGGGCACGGCGGCGGCCAGCACGCTCCACAGCACGGTGAAGTCCGGCAGGTACTCGTCGGGGTCCAACGGCGGGGCCTCATCCACCCGGTGGCCGAGGCCCGCGAGCAGGTCGGCGGTGCGGTGGCAGGCCAGGGCGGCCTCGGGGTGCCAGCCGTCCGCCGGGGGCAGGACCCCGATCCGCAGGGGGCCCGGCTCGCGTTCGGCGCAGGCCCGGAAGTGCCCGGCGGGGACGGCGGGGAGGGTGCTGCCGTCGCCCGGGGTGCTGCCTGCCATGGCGTCCAGGAGGAGTGCCGTGTCCAGCACCGTCCTGGCCAGCGGACCGGCGGTGGCCAGCCCGAAGGCGTCCGTCCCGGGGGCGGGGGTCACCCGTCCCCGGCTGGGCTTGAGACCGACCACGCCGCAGGCGGCGGCCGGTATCCGGACCGAGCCGCCGCCGTCGCTGCCCAGGGCTCCGGCCGCCAGCCCGGCCGCGACCGAGGCGGCCGCCCCGCCGCTGGAACCCCCGGCGCCGCGGGCCGGGTCGTAGGGGGTGCGGGCGGTGGCGTACGCCGTCTCGGTGTAGGAGGAGCAGCCGAACTCGGCGGCCGTGGTGGTGCCCAGCAGCACGCCGCCGGCCGCCCGGAGGGCGCCGACCACGGCGGCGTCCTGCGGGGCGATCCGGTCGTCGAAGGCGGCGGAGCCCGCGGTGAACGGCAGCCCGGCGACCGGCCAGGTGTCCTTCACCGACAGCGGTACGCCGAGCAGCGGCGGCAGGTCGGCGCCGCCGGTGCCGCCGCCCCTCCCGGCGCCGCCGCCGGCCAGCCGGGCCTCGGCCATACGGGCGGCCCGGCGGGCGCCGGGCGCGTCGACCGTGCGGTAGGCGCCCAGTACGCCGTCCAACTCCTCGATCCGGCGCAGGTGGTGGTCGACCAGTTCGGTGGGCGAGACGGCGCGGGCGCGGATCGCGGCGGCCTGTTCGGCCAGCGTCAGGGCATGGAGATCTGACATGCTCACTCCCTAAGTTCTCAGGTTCTCAGGTCCTCTGAGGACTTTCACCCTAGGGGCGGGCTCGGCCAGATGGCAAGGCAAGCCTTACCTGAATCGGATTCGCGAGGGTCCGTTGGGTACGACCGACGGCGGGCAGATCGCCGGTACCGGGGTGAGCGGCGAGGTGCGCAGGACCCGGACGCTGCCCAACCCCTCCGACATCGGCGGCAGTTCGCCCCGCCCGCCCGGCGCGTCCGGTTCCGGGAGGGCCTCCACGGCCAGCACGCTGAGCGAAGCGTCCAGGGGCAGGCCG
This sequence comes from Kitasatospora sp. NPDC029367, assembly GCF_055569135.1. Classification (NCBI taxonomy): domain Bacteria; kingdom Bacillati; phylum Actinomycetota; class Actinomycetes; order Kitasatosporales; family Streptomycetaceae; genus Kitasatospora; species Kitasatospora sp. NPDC029367. Next base: position 14,899 of record NZ_JBVHYH010000087.1, on the reverse strand, counting down.
AGGTAGCCGAGCTTGGCGAGGATCTCGGCGTTCGGGAAGGACAGCACGCTCGACGGGACGTGGGGATCGAACGGTTCGTGCTTCCAGGCCGGAGGGTCGCCGCGGCGCGGGCGGGATTCCAGCAGCACGTTGCGCCAGTCCCGGCCGTCGGCCTGCTGCACCTGGGCGTAGAGCAGCGCGCTGATCGTGGTGGCCGGCGGGTACGGGCGCACTCCGGTGCCGTCGGCCACCGAGGGCGCGTGCAGGGCGGTGACGGTGACCTTCTCGTCGGTGCGGGTGACCGTGCAGCGCAGCTGCGGTGCCGGGTGCTGCACCCCGGCCACCCGCAGTGGAAGCCCGAAGCGCCCGGCTGCCGTGCTCCAGCGCGAGCAGTCGTGACCGACCCTCAGCTCGTAGACGTAGAAGCCGAAGAGCTCCGGCGCGTCGGGGCCGAGGCCTTCGGGCAGTGGTAGCAGGTAGTGCAGGCCGTCCTCGGCGGGGATCAGCTCCTGCATCAGCGAGTGGCCGGCGCAGTCGGCGGAGCTGCTCGGGGTGACCACCCGGATGGGCTCGGCGACGTCGAGCGGCGGTTCGGCGGGATCGGGCCGCTCCGGGGCCCCGCGCAGCAGCATCGGGTCGGGGGCGCCGGCCAGGACGCGGGCGAAGTAGCGGTCGGCCGGGTCCTTCGGCGGTTCGGCGAGTTCGAGGTAGAGCAGGCGCCGCCGCTCCCCGGTCGCGGTGTAGCGGTCCTGGTCACGCTGGTAGGGGGTGGCGGCGATGCCGGCGGACCGCAGCCGGGGGACCTGGCCGGGCGGTGCGGTGATCGGCAGCCGTAGCGGCCATTGCTGGACCGGGTCCTGCTGGGCCGGCGGGGGCTGGCGGAAGGCGGGGACCAGGCTGTAGGTCAGCCGGGTCTCGCTCGGGGGCTTGTCGACGGGCGGTTTGTCGTCGTAGGCGTCGAGGAAGAGAAGCTCGGTGCGGTCCCGCGCCTGCGGGTCGCCGTCCCCGTCCGCCGGGCCTGTCCCGTCCGCCGGGCCTGTGGCGCTGCGGGCGACCGGGCCCGCCCCGTCCGCCCGGCCCGTGGCGCTGCGGGCCACGGTGCGCGGCAGCGTGATGGTGCCGACGGGGACGCCGTCACGCCGTACCTCGAAGGCCGCGGGCTGCAGCGCGTCCCAGCTCCAGTCCCGCTCCAGGCTCAGGTGCAGGCAGACCAGCCAGCGCCGGGTGAGGTCGGTCCTGGTCGCGAAGGTGATCGCGTCCCGTTCCGGGCTGAGCGTGTGCCGCAGCCCGGCCGCCGCGCCGAGGACCAGCCGGCGCCCGGCGGGTGCCGAGAGCGTGAGCGCGCAGCGGGTGAGCCCGAGCTGGTGGGCCAGCCGGTCCACCAGGTCCGACGGCGCGTCGACCCGTTGCCCCGAGACCGCCTGCTGCGCCGCGGAGGCGGGGTTGTCCTCCGGGTCGGGCTGCAGGAAGACGGCCTGGATCTGGGACCCTACGGGCGGGGACTGCAGCAGTTGCCGCTCGTCGGCGGACGGTGCCCGCAGGTACACGCTCACGGGCGCCGCGCCGGTGCGCGCGCGGTCGCTGCCCCAGTAGCCGAGCGCCTGGTCCTCGCGGCCGAGGGCGGTGAGGACGAGGCGGACGTCGCGGGCCGTCGGCAGGCGCAGCGGGTCGGGGTCGGGCAGGGGGGTGGGGCCGGTCAGGGTGAGGTCCGCGAGCCGGTCGGTGGTGGGGAGGTCCTCGAAGACGGCGCGCAGTGTCAGCGGCTGGTCGGGCGTGGGAGGGAAGTTCTTGACCGCGGTGTACAGCGGCCGGAACGGCTGGGCGGTGTCGGAGTCGGTCGCCGGGTCCCCCTGGAGCGTGCGCACCGACACGTCGATGCGCAGCTGGGTGACGTCCGGGTCGGGCCGGGCGGCCTCGCGGTTCTCGCTCCGGGCCGCGGGCAGGTCGGCGAGCAGCGCGTCCATGGCGTTCGGGAAGCCGGTGTACACCAGGTCGGGGTAGCCGAGCAGCGGCCGGTGGACGGTGTAGGCGGCGCTGCGGCCGTCCGTCCCGACGCCGCCGCCGTGGTCGACCCGGACGGCTCGCGGCGGGACGAACCGGCGGAACGGGACGGTGGCGACCGGCGCGGGCGCGCTCGGGTCGTGCTGGTCGGTGACGAGCGGACCGCCGCCGGCCAGGTCGGTCAGCCGGACGCGGAACTGGTAGGTGTGTCCGTAGCGCAGCGGTACGGCGTCGGCGTCCACCGCTCGGTAGACCGTGTCGGCGCTGGGGTGCTTGCGCCCCGAGACCTCGACGGCACTCGGATCGGCCAGCACCAGCGACCCGCCCCGCCAGGCGGTGAAGTAGGCCGGCAGCCAGAAGTCGCCTTCCGCCTGCAGGTCGTGGTTGACGGGCGTCGTCTCGACGGCCAGTTCGCCGTCGAAGTGGCCGAACCCGAGCGGGCCGAGCGCGAGGTCGCCGGCGACGTGGGTCAGTGAGTGCCAGGGCGCGCCGGGGGCGCCGTCCTCGCGGACGTCCACGCGGTACCCGGCGACGCCCAGCGGTGAGTCGGGCGAGGGCTGGGTGTCGTGGGCGTTGATGCCGAGCTGGCGGTTGAGCCAGACGGTCACCTGGTCGTCGTCCCAGCCGAGCCGGATGCCGGTGTCCTTGACCGGCGGCAGCGCTCCTGCGGGCGGTTCGAGGTCGTGCTCGACCTGTGCGGCGCTGCGCGACTGCGCTCCGTGCACCACGCGCGCGAAGCCGTGGTCGTAGGCGTCGGCCTCGACGAAGACCTGGTCGAAGTCGCCGGTGCCGGTGACCGGGAAGAGCACGGCCGCGAAGACCGCACGCGCGGTGGTCAGCGGCGGGATCCGGGCGGCGTAGCGTGCGAGCAGGGCCGGATTCGTGTTCGCCTCGGCCCGGAAGGCGCTGCCCGCGGCCAGGTCGGCGAAGAGGTAGCCGCCCTGGTCGACCGGGTCGACCGTGCCCGAGGTGAGTGTCGTGTCGTACAGCAGACCGAGCTCGCGGGCGAGTTGGGGCTGGCGCAGGACGAAGGTGAGCACCTCCTCCCATTCGAGGCGGGCGTCGGGCTGGTCGGGCGGTGGGACGTGGGGCTTGGTCTCCTTGAGCACGCAGTCGTAGGAGCGGTCGGTGACCAGGAAGCGCGAATGCGGCGTGGTGCAGCCGTTCGCGGCGCGGAAGCTGGGCGGGAGGAACTTGCGGACGGCGGAGGGCGGGCCCTCGGGCGGCAGGCCTGAGGGGCGGATCCGGAAGAGCGTGGCCAGTTCGTCGAAGAAGGCGCGGCGGCGTGCGGGCCGGGTGGTGGCGAGCGCGGTGCGGTGGGTGCCCGCGGGGGTCGGCAGGTCGGTGAGGGTGGGCACGAACATCGCGTCGAAGGCGAGGTCGGCGTCGGCGAACGCGGTGCCGGTGCCGGGCAGGGCCGTTCGCGGGTCGCCCTGGGGCAGGACGAGCAGGGTCAGGGTCAGGGTGGGCGGCTGCCAACGCCCGGGCAGCAGCAGGATGTTGAGCGGTGCGCTGTTGATGGGCATCGGGGCACCTCCACGATGGGGCGGCACGGGGCGGGCGGTCTCGGCGCACGAAGGGCAGCTGGTCTCAGGGCACGGGGATCAGCCCGGCCTTGGCGGCGCCCGCGACGAGTTGCCAGTCGACCCTGACGTCGAAGGCGGTGTGGAAGGACTTGCGGGCCTTCACCAACCACGCCGCGGTGACGGTGCCGGCGACCAGGATGTCGCCGTGCAGCCTGACCGAGATCCTCTGGACGTCGGCGCGGTCGACGTCGAGGTGGCCGTCCACGGAGAAGCTGAACCCGAGCAGCCCGGACAGCAGCGTGGCGCGGCCGTCCATGCCGAGCACGATGCCCGGCTGGAAGCGGTCGCCGGCCCGTCCGATGAAGTAGCCGTACTTGACGCCGGCTTCGAGGTCGATCAGGCCGGGGATGAGCGTGCCGCCGACCGAGCCGGCCGCGCAGGCGTCCAACTCGACGGTGGTGGCGCCGCTCTGGTCCGCGCCGATCTTGAAGCGCAGCAGCCCGCCGCCGTAGATTTCGGGGAAGATCAGCTGCTGGTAGCTGCCGGTGATCTCCAGGAAGACCGATCCTCCGCTCTTCGCGGCCAAAAGGTCGGCGGCGATGTCGGCGCCGACCTTGAGGTGGCCGAGCAGCTTGCCGAACCCGCACTCGACCGGCTGCCCGTCCGGTTGGGCCACCGCGAAGTCGGCGACGGCGCTGAGGCGTACGGCGGTGCCGTCGCGGGTGAGCGAGACCTGCAGCGGGCCGGGCAGGCCCGGTGTTCCGCCGCTGGGCACCAGGCTGTTGAGCAGGTTCATCACCTCGGCCACCGGCTGCAGCGGGCCGGCCAGCTCGACCGCGGGGGTGGGGAAGTCCGTCGGGCCGGCGGTCGGCGAGTCGATGTCGTGGACGATGGTGAGGATCTCGCCGAGCGGCTCGAACCGCAGGTGCTGTTCGACCTGCTGCTGCACGATCCGCCAGTCCTTGTCGGACTCGACCAGCACCTTGGACGAGGCGTACTGCGTGCGCGCCGTCCACGAGCCGGCGTTCACCAGCAACTGGTCCACCGCCGCGGGGAAGGCGACCGTGCCCCCGGCGAATCGCAGCTGTCCGGCGTCCAGGGTGAGCGGGAACGCCTGCGGCGGGTCGCTCGCGTCGAAGGGGATGGCATCCGTCGTCGGCGGGGGGAAGAGCCCACCGGCGCGCAGCAGGGCGTACGGATTGGCCAGCCGGGGCGTGTCGACGCTGGTGATCTCCGCCTTTCCGGCGTCGATCTTCGGCCGTGGGTAGAGGATCCGCTGGGTCTCGCTCGCGAACAACAGGGCGTAGTAGTCGTCCGGGTGGTCGTCGAAGAGGTGCGCGGGGTCGGCGAACCGGAAGCCGTTCGGGTTGGCTCCGGTGGCCGTCGCCTCGCCCCGGCGGATCAGTGGCACGCCCCGCTGGGCGTCCACCGGGGTGACGGTCTGGTCCGGTTCGACCCGCACCACGCTCCACTGGCCGGGCGCGGGGAGCGCGGGCGCGCCGTGGACGGCGACGGCGAACTGCCCGGAGGTCTGGTCGGCGCTGTCGGCGTGGACTCCGGTGACGCGCATCAGGTGCGGGGAGTCACCGATCCGGATGGTGCAGTCCACCGGCCCGCCGAGCGGTCCCTGCAGGGCGAACAACTGCTGGAGCTGGCCGGGCGTCAGCGCGCCGACGCCCCCGCTGGTGACCTGCGCGGCGAGCGGGATCCGCTGGACGAAGCCCAGGTGGCGGTGGGCCGGGACCCGGCCGTTCGCGCCCCCGGCCGTGAGACCGTCGATCTCGACGTCGGCGTCGAAGTAGACCGCCTGGAGCGTGGGACCGGGCGACCCGGCGGCACCGTCGAGGTCCACGTACAGGGAGGTGTCCCGGATCTCGCGGATGTCGAACAGGCCTCGTACGACGCCCGGGTGGAAGGTGACGTCGGGGGCCTTCGGGTGGTGGAAGAGCCCGGGTGTGCTGGCCAGCCAGCCGCTGTCGAAGCGGACCACGGCCGCGTTGCCATGGCGTTCGAGGGTGATGGTGCGCACCAGCGTCGCCTGACAGGGCCAGAGGATGGTGGTGAACTGGACGCGTTCGAAGGCTGTCCGGCCGTGGAAGGCGTCGAAGGCGACCTGGGTGATCGTCACGGCGGACGTGGAGTCGTTCACCCAGCGGCTGAACACGTTGGCGCCGTAGCCGCCGAGTTCGATCCGGTTCAGTGGCACCTCGGTCCGGAAGAGCGGGTTGAAGTCGCTGGCGAGCAGGCCGAGGACGGAGGTGAGCGGCGACCCGGGTGTGAGGTTCTCCAGTTGCTTGGTGGCGCCGCCGAGCAGGGGGACCGGGGGTGCGGAAGGGTCGTCGGTGCCGGTGCGCACTCCGGCCCGCAGGCTCAGCTGGCGCGCCCCGGTCATCCGGTCGGCCGGATGGCCGCTCGGTGCGGCGAAATCGGGGCTCTGCAGGTCGAGTTCGGGCGGCTTGCGGTACCGGCGGTCGTGTGGATCGAGTTCGGCCAGGGCGATCAGGCCGAAGGGCAGGGTGAACAGCGCGCTCACGCCGGCCGCGTCCTGCCGGTAGCCGCGGACGACCTCCTCGGCCAGCGGGACCGGTGCGAGCGGGACGAGCGTGACGGAGTCGGCCAGGACCAGGGCGGGGAGGCCGTCGTCGCCGGAGTGCAGCGGCCCGTCGGCGTCGCCGGTCATGGGGCTGTACAGGTTGTGCACCGTCTCCCAGTGGAACTGGGGCAGCAGGAAGATCCGGGCGTTGCCGGCGGAGGTGTTGAGCATCAGGTCCTTGACCGTGACCGGGAGCCGGGCGGCGGCGCTCAGCGGGATGCTGACGCCCAGTTGGTCGGAGTTCGAGGAGAGGTCGAGCAGGGTCAGGCCGGTGGTCTGGCCGAGCTCGTCGAAGACGGCGAGGAGCCAGTCCAGTGCCTGCTGCGCGGGCGCGGCGGGCTGGGCAGGATGCTCGGCGGGGCGGAAGCCGAACACCGGTCCCGGTGGCGGGAGCAGGTCGGACGGCAACGCGTCCTGGGTGCTGAGGCCGATCGTCAGGTCGGGGGTGGCCGGGTCGGGCCAGGCGACCTTGGCCTGCACCGTCACCGCTTCGGCAGGCGGTTCACGATCGGTGAGGACGGTGAAGTTCGCGGTGTAGGGGTCGGGGAGCATGGGCAGGACGTGGAGCAGCCCGAAGTCCAGCGTGAGTGCGCCGGAGTCCAGCCGGTCGGGTGCCGCCAGCGGTCCGGCGACGGTCAGGCGGGACGGCGGGGTGGTGGACAGCAGCACGTTCGCCAGGGACAGCGCCATCCGGCCTGCGGCCTGAGGTCCCGTGGCCTGGGGTCCCGTGGCCTGGGGTCCGGCGGGCACTGCGGCGAGCTCGAGCTCGGTTTTGCCGGGCTGTTGGTCCAGGAAGCACATTCCCATCATCGGAGTGTCGATGCGTTCGCCGGCGGCGGTGCGCGGCCGGTCCAGCCGGGTACGGACGGTGGCCGTGGTCACCAGCGCGTCTTCGGCGGGGAGCACACTCCCGTAGTACAGGGGGAACTGCTGGGGGAAGCCGATCGCGACCGAGGAGCGGACGTCGGGCTCGGACTGCCGCCAGAGCCGGAACTCCTGGCGGGCCCGGCGGGCGGTGGCCCGTGGGCAGGCGAGGGACAGCGTCCGCCCGTCGGTCAGCACGTCGACGGGGCCGAGGACGGCCGGCCCCCCGTCCAGGCCCGGCCAGCTCGCGGTCAGACCGTCCTTCACGGAGAGCAGCAGCTTGCCGGTGCCGTCCGCCTCGCCGAGTCCGTCGAGGATCGAACCGACCACCGGTAGTGCCCAGGCCGCGCGGGCGAGCGCCGCCGTGCCGGACGGAGTGAACAGATCGGCCCTGGTCCGGGCAATGGCGAGCCGGTCGGGCGTGGGGGTGAACGGGATCAGTAACCGGCTGGAGTCCTGGTCGTAGGCGGGCGGGCCCGGGTCCGGCCGCAAGGTGAACGAGCTGCCGTAGACCGTCAGGGAGGCATTGGGGATGCTGACGGACCCGGCGGACGGCTGGAGCAGGAAGAGCGCGGTCACGGGGAAGCCCGCCGTGGTGTCCGCGGCCTCGGCGCCCGGTCCGGTGAGCGGTCCGGCGCCCGGTCCGGGCCCGGCCGGGGGATCGAGGACGACGTTCAGCCGCAGGTCCGCGCCGGCCGGCACCGTCAGCTGCCCGTCGACGAGCTGCGGCGCGGCGTCGACGTCGAGGGTGCCGCTCCTGACCCGCAGGCCCACCCAGCCGTCGCCCGGGGCCGAGCCGACGAGCTGGGTGACGGCGATCCAGACCGTGCCGCCCGGCAACTCGACGTGCCCCGGGCCGGGCGTCCCCTGGCTCGCCGGCGGCAGCGCGAGGATCGGCGGGCCGGCCGGACCCCGGTGGACGGTCAGCCAGGAGTGCGACTGGAACAGGTCGAACCAGACCCGGCGGTCGGCGCGGTCGAGGAACGGGCCGAAGGTACGCGCCACCTGCTGGGCCACCGCCCGGTCCGGCGCGGACGGGTCCAAGCCCGCGGGGAGGCCTTCGCGGCGGATCAGGCGGGGTGCGGGACCGGGCGGCCGGGGCGCCGAGGCGTGCTGCGCGATCAGGTAGTCCAGTTCGGCGCGCAGGGCCTCGTCCACGGTCGGAGCGGTGCGGGAGGACGGAGACGGGCCGCCGGGCGCGCCGGCGAGCAGGGCGCGCCGCAGGTCCGTCAGCTCGGCGGGCGTGGTGTCCGGGCCGGGCCGCAGATCCCCGGTTTCCGCGATCAGCAGGCTGAGCAGGTCGCTGTCGGGCATGACGGTAGCCCCTCTACGCGCGCGGCAGTGCGTGTCGGCGGCCGTGGCGTCCGCGCGCAGCATCGTCCGGGGCCGGCCTTCGCGCGGGTCCGCACGTGGCGCCGGGCCTCCCGCGGCAGCTGCCCCTTCGGGGCCGTGCCGGCCCGGACCGTACGGTGGAGCCCGCGCACGCCCGAACGGCCGCCGGTTCAACGGCCGCCCGTCCGGCTGGAATCGTCGCGGCACAGGGCCGCAGTTCCAGCGTCCCGCGATGGCGCGCGGACCGCCAACGGACGCACAGGCGGGCAGCCGGGGCGCCAACGGCAGCAGCCGGCCCTCCTCCGGCCTCCGGGCAGGAGGGGCCGTTCGCGTGCTCGCGGCCGGGGCCTCACCCTGGATGTGCCAAGAGGGCTGGGCCGTGGGGCCCAGCCCTTCCTGAGTGAGCGGCTACAGACCCGCCCGGTTCAGCAGCCACTCCATGTGCTCGCCCGGAAGGAACGGTGATGCGCCGGCGGCTTCTGCGACGTGCTCCGAGGAGTCAGCGAGGAGGCGGAGCAGGGATTGGAGCGGGAGGTTGCGGTGGGGCGCGACCGCGTGGCGGACGCGGTCTTCGGGGTCGGCGGCCAGCTTCTCGGCGAGTTCCGAGGGCAGATCCGGATCGCGGGGTGCGAAGGAGCGGAGTCGGGGCTCAGGGTCGGTGGCGAAGCGGCGCAAGGCTGCCGGCGGGAACGTCAGAACCTCCCCCTTGTCCCACCAGAACGTGAACTTGTCCCGCCCGGGCCGGTAGCGGCGCTCGATGCTCTCGGCGGTCGCGAGATCGACCAGGTGCGGGGCGGTGTGCGCCATGGTGAGGCGGACGATCTCCTCCTTGTCGTCGAGCAGTCGGGCCACCGCATTGGCGGGGAGGGCCTTGCTGGCGGCCGCGGAGGCTCGGAAGCTGACATAGGGGGAGTCGATGTGCGGCAGCGGATCGGCCGTCACCCAGGGCAGCCGCAGGATCCGCAGTTCCGTGGGCGCGAACTCGTTCTGGAACCACTGCAGGACCGTTTCGTCGTCTGCGTCAGGGTCCGGATCAGCCGTCGAGCGCGACAGCTCGTGGACCGAGGCGTGGATCTGTGCCCGCACGTGCTCGGGTGTGTCCGGCCGGGCGAAGACCTTCACGCGGACGCTCAAGGCCGGATCGACCGCAAGGGCCTCGCGGGCCGGCGGCGGCAGGTCGGGATGCCGGGCGAGCTCGGCGCGAACCTCGCTGTCCGGATCCGCGGCGAGGCGCTGGAGGGTGTCCGCGTCGAGAACAGCGTGAATGACCGCGACCGCCCGAGTCACCGGGTCCGCCAACAGCGCCGGCAGCAGGTCCGACGGCGGTGTCGGATGCGGCCGATGCGCGTAGTAGGTCGAACAGGCCGCAGCGCGGACCTTGGCCTCGGGATCGGTCAGCAGAATCCGGCGGACCGCCTCCGGTGCTTGTGGCCAGTGCTTCGCCAGCGCGGCACGGATCGCGGGGTCGGAGTCGGCGGCGAGGCGGGCCCGGAGGTCGGGCGGTGTGTGGGGGCCCTGAGCCAGGTACTCACGGACCCGTGGATCGGGATCGTCGATGAGCTGTTCCAGCATCTTCCTCGGTGCGGTCGCGGCGTGGACAACGAGCGCGGCCCGCACCGCCCCGTCCCGATGTGCGGCCAGTCGGATACGGAACTGGTCCGGCAGCCGGTCGTTGAGCGCCAGGCTGTGCAGAGCCAGTGGTCGTCGATCGCGAGGATCTCGGCGATCATGTCCTCGGTGAGGTCCGGACGCTTCGCCACCTTCCCCATGCCCCTCCGCCAGGCGAACAGCCGCCGAACCATAGAAGCCGGCAGGGCGGAATTCATCGCCAACCCGTCCATCACCTCGTCGAGGTGAACCGGGGTCAGAGCGTCAGCATCCATGCGGCCAGCATGCCAGGCGGGCTTCCACGCGCCGCCGCCGGGCGACAACCACGGCGGCGCTTCGAGCGGTGCGCCGGCCACCGCGGTCAGCGCCCGGGCATCACCACAGGCACGGAGAGCGGCTCGGCCGTCACCCACACGGGCGTGGGCCGAGCCGCTCTCCGCGCCAGCTCAGTGGCCCTGCGGTCAGCTGGAAATCCGAGCGGCCCCTCAGCGGCCCTGAATGCCTTCCCGGAAGGCACCGAGACTTCGCCGTCCATCAGTTCGGTCTCAAGGCCATCGAGCGCTCGACCGAGGTGGCCTGAGGATTCACCGCCAAGCTCGGCGCTCGGTCCGTCACGCTGGGCGCATCACCTGGGCCAAGCCCTCCTGAGTGTCCTTTACCTCCGGAGGCGGCCCCGGGTTGGACCGGTAGGTCACGCCGGAGACCGTGACCTCGCCCGCTGCCTGAGACAGCGGCAGACGCTCGGTCCGGCCATCCGCCGGTCCACCGATGAAGACCACCAGCACAATGATCGAGCCCGGGTCCATCGAAGCAGTCGCCTCCACTCGTTCTCTTCCAGCCGGAGCTGTGGCAGCACCCTCCGAGCTGCCGCATCCCACGGCAGCAACCAACAAGCCGACGCAGGCCACCATCCTGAGTACGTGCACTCACGCATCCTGCCAGGCCCAGGGGCAGCGGCCCCACCGCAGAGAGGATCTTGTTATCTCGTACACACAGGACAAGCAGCTGGCCCATCAACCGGGGACGTATGCCCGTACGTCGCCGGGGAGCCAAAGCCGTACGCCGACACCAGGTCGACGAGGCGACTACCGAGCAGGTTCCGCCGAGGCGGATGCCGCTGCCCGACGACCCGGAGGACGCCTGATCAACGAGGCCTGCCGGGACCTGCGGCTTGCGGCCTTCCGTAAGCGGTTCGTGGAACTGGCCGCGGCCGCCAGGCGCGAGCAGGGCTACCTGCCAGCAGTTCCTCCTGGACCTGCCCCAGCCCGCGCTGGTCAACGAGCTTGCAGAAGCCAAGGTCGGACGTCGGTTGTCCTCCGTCATCGCCCGTTACAGCAAGGTCGACCTTCTATGTCTCGAGGAGTTCGGCTACCTGATCCTCGACAAGAAGGGCGCGAAGCTTCTGTTCCAGATCTTCACCGAGCGCGAGGAGCGCAAGGCGACCGCGGTTGCCACGAACTCGCCATTCGCCGAGTGGGACAAGACATTCGGTGACCCCCGGCTCTGCGCGGCCATCGCTGACCGGATCACGTTCCGCTGCACGCTCATCCGGACCGGTACCGAGTCCTACCGCTTCCGGGTCCCCGAATCCGAACGCACCAACCGCTGAAAGCGGTCGCCTTGAACCGGTAAGCCATCCCGACCGGGATGCAGGCGTGATCACGCCCGCCGGCGTGATCACTGCATCCGTCGTCGCCAGTGTCTCAAGCGGCGGAGGAACCTCCGTCGAGGACTCGCACAGCAGTGCGTGCCGCCTCGCCGCCGTCTGTTCGTGCCAGTTCCTCCAACGCCTGGCGATCAGCCCACCCACACACCTCTCGCAGTTCGCGGGTGAGATCGAATCCGAGCTCTTGAGCAACCCAGTCCGAAATCACCAGGGCGTCCGCAACGACCGCCGGGTCAGCGGCGATCTCCGGCCCAACCCCGGGGCTTCCTTGCAGACACTCCCACCCACGTCACCCTCAGGTGGCTCCCATTCTCACCGTCGATCATGGACCTGCACCCCTGTCCATCTCCGTCACAAACGGACCATTGTGGCGCTCACGGTCACCGCCCGCGTGGCTCCCGTTCGGCCCGCCGAAAACACTGGCGGGTTCGCGAGCTGGTCGCGGAGGTGTTCGCAGCGGGTGAAGGGGCGGCCGGGGTGCTTTGCCGGCAGGTCGAGCACAGACCCAGGCCGGGACGCGGACGTCGAGTCGGTGAACGTGAGGGTCAAGTCCTCGGTGGCGGGGCACAGTTGCCCGGGGTGCGGGGGATGGTCGGGCCCGGCTCAAGACCGTCCCGGCCCACTGGCCCGAGCTCGACGCCCTGACCCAGCACGTCCGTTCCTTCGCCGTCATGCCCGCCGAGCGCCAGGGCGAGCGGCTCCCGGAGTGGCTCGACGCCGTTCGCCAGGGCGACCTTCCCAGCCTCCACGCCCTCGCCGCCGGCATCGACCGTGACCGGGAGGCCGTGATCGCCGGCCTCACCCTGCCCTGGAACTCCGGCGTCATCGAAGGGCACATCAACCGGATCAAGATGCTCAAGCGCCAGATGTTCGGCCGCGCCGGCTCCCAACTCCTTCGCAAGCGCGTCCTGCTCTACTCATAGGACATCGCGCTCTGCTGGCGCACCTGCACTTCGCGAGGTAGACCAGGCTCAGGCCGCCATGAATCGGCCCAGCTCGCGTGCCTTGTGCTGAAGGGCGGCCGCCCAGGCCGCCTCGGAGGAAACCGGGGCCGCCGGCACCTGAACATCCTTGAGGCCGCCGTCCTCGGCGGGGCCTGCTGACTGCCAGTTCACCTCGATGCCTGCCCTTTCCGCCAGGACCAGCACCGTGGTGACGAAGCCCTCGGAGAGGGCAACCATGACTGCGTGAGTCGTTCTCCGGTGCCAGGCGAGCAGGGCGTCGACGAACTCCTTGAACACGACGGGGTCGATCTGACACTCGTCAGCCTGCATGGGTCCGATGCCGGACGACAGCCCCAGTTCCTCCTGGTAGACGCCCACCTGGCTCATGAACAGCAGGGAGGCCCCGTTGGACGGGCTCCACACGGTCTCGTCGCCTACGTCGTAGTACTGGCTCAAAGCAGCCCTCCTTGCTGGTCATGCCGGCCGGCGTCGCGAGCACATGACATTACGGTCAGTCAACCCTCCACGGAAAGTGAGCCAGAACCGGTTGAAGTGAACGAAGCCATGAGGTGGGCCACGATGGTGGTTTCGAACAGCTCCAGCATCGACTGGGCCTCGTGGATGGTCCGCAGGGTGAAGCTGGCGTGCTTGCGCCGGTCGCCGCCCAAGGCGGGGATGCGGCCGGTGACTACCTCTGTGGATGGTCTCGCTGGTCTTGATGGTGTGGCGGTACTTGTCGCGCAGGAAGTCGATCACCGCCCGGGTGTCGTTCATCGCGTCAGAGTGGTGCACTGGCCGCCGGAGCACACCCTTTGTGGCAAGGGCGTTTCGTGGCCTCGCTCCCGTGTGATGTGTCGGCACGCCCTTCTGCGAGCCCGCCGCCGACACCCCCGGCCCACCCGTGCCCGGTCCGGCCCGGGCGGGCCGGGGAGCCTGGCTGCTTGCGGCCGAGCCCGCCGCACCACAAGGAAGTTGGTGCTGCTGCGTTGTCCGGGCCGGCCTCGGCGAGCGGGGGAGCGGCTACGGTCCCGGGGGCGTCGCGGGCGGTGCCGCTGCTCAGGCCGACGAAGTCGGTGCAAGGCGGGAGCGGCTGCGAACGGGGCAGGTACACGGCGTCGTCCGTTCAGGGGGACCGGGAGCCGCCCCGGTCCGTGTCCACAAGGCCCGGCGGTGTCGGTACCGGCACGGCCGCCCCGGCAAGGCGATCATGGCCCCTGGCGTGGTCGACGGTCCCCGGCGCGGGGCGGCCGATCGCAGCACCGCCCGATAGCAGGTGTGGAACGTGGGGCGCCGCCCACCACGGCCCCCGCGTCACCTTGCCCGTGTCCTCCGTACCGGAAAGCACCCGTCCATGGCCGTCTCCCGGACACCGTCCTCCCACCGTCGCGGCTCGGCACACCGCTGTGCGAGCGTGGCCCTCGCACTCGGCGTCGCCGTCACGGCAACCGGCGCGAGCCCCACCCCGAAGGCATCGACCGGCGACGGCCCGTTCCCCGTACCGGTGACAGCCGGCCCGGCCGACCAGGTGATCACGGTCAAGGCCGACGGCACCCGCGCCACCGTGACCCTCTGGAGCCGACAGGACGGCCTCTGGCAGGCCCTCGACTCCACCACCGACGCACGCATCGGGTCCGGCGGTGTCCACGACGGCCCCACCCGTGTCCAGGGAACCGGCACCACACCGACCGGCACGTACACCATCACCCAGGCCTTCGGCATCTCCCCGGACCCGGGCACGAAACTGCCCTACCACCACGTCACCACCCACGACTGGTGGGTCCAGGACCCCTCCTCCGCCTACTACAACCGCATGCGCACCGACACCCAGGGCGGCTTCCACCTCACCGAGCAAGGCCCCCTCGGCAGCGAACACCTCATCAACTACCCCGTCCAGTACGACAACGCCCTGGTGATCGACTTCAACACCTCTCCCGTCGTCAAGGGCCGCGGCGCCGGGATCTTCCTCCATGACCTCGGCCCCCGAGCCGACGCCACCGCCGGCTGCGTCGCCGTCCCCGCCGCCTTCCTGACCCGGACGCTGCACTGGATCGACCCCGCGGACCGTCCCGTCATCGCGATCGGCTAGCGCTCCGACCGGGAAGCGCGGGCGCGGGCGCGGGAGTCCGAGGACGGCGAAGGCGCCGTCGGGTGCGGTCCGGGCGGCGCGTGCGGGGCGGACGAACAACGCGACCCGGTCGCCGTCGAGCGGTGTCACCGTCCTTCCCGCAACGGTGAACGGTTGGCCGGCTGTTGAGCCGCTGTTGGAGCGCCCTGCCAGCCTCGTGGCGTCACCGCGGGGGGGGGGGGGGGGGGGGGGGGGGGGGGGGGGGGGGGGGAGAAGAAAAAGGGGAGAGGAAGGGAAGGGAAGAGGGACCCGCCCCCCTCT
>NZ_JBVHYH010000086.1:0-36368 GCF_055569135.1 Kitasatospora sp. NPDC029367 | reverse complement strand
AAAGACAAAAAAACCGAGCCAAAACAAACTCCTCCCCCCCGGGGTTTCAGTGGATCAGGAGCCCCCCCGACGGTGCAAGGAGAGCCCCTCTTCTCCCCCCCCCCCCCCCCCCCCCCACAGCCGTGTCGCGCTCCGCTACCGGTAGGTGAGGCGGTCGACCAGCAGGTAGCTGCCGCCGGTCTTGACCAGTTTCAGGGTGTGCACCCCGTAGGGCAGTCCGTCGATCGTGTAGACCCGCTGCTGGGCTTGGCGGGTGGGGGTGTTGGCGTTGACGCTGCCGCGCGGCTGACCGTCGACGTAGACGTCCATGGTGCCCTCGTCGCTGTTGGTCTCGGTGACCACGTCGGCGCCGGTGCCGTTGAAGGTGGCGGTGACCGAGTCGCCGTCGGTGGTGGTGGAGTGGACGTCGTCGTTGAAGTCGCCGTAGCCGCGGCCGGAGAGGTAGGACCAGCTGCCGGAGTAGACGAGCGACGGGTCGGTGTCGTTGACGGAGTGGTCCAGCTGGAAGCCGTCGATGGTGGCCTGGTTGCCGCTGGTCTTGGTCAGGGTGACGGTGTGGTTGCCGTAGGGCAGGTTCGCGGTCCGGTAGATGGCGACCTGGGCCTGGCGGGGGCCGGAGGTGGAGGTGTCGACGGTGCCGGCGGGGGCACCGTCCAGCGTGACGGCCAACTGGCCCTGGTCGGAGTTGAGTTCACCGAGGACACGGAGGCCGGTACCGGTGAACTTGACGGTCGCCGTCTCGCCGTTGATCGCGGTGTTGTGGATCGCGTCGCGACCCTGCTCTGCCGCCTGGTGGACGACGGCGTCGGCCCTGCCGGGTTCGCGGTCGAGGCCGTGCTGCCCGACGGTGCGCTGCGCTGTCTGGACTCCGCGGCGATGCGAGCCACCGATACGATCATCGGGCACGGCAACGGTTCCGGACCGGGCCAGGAGCCCCCCACGCGGCGGTCGCCGCCTTCGGCGGCCACCCTCAGCGCGGCGCCGTCGCCACCGCCTCAGTCCCCGCCGTGGCTGGTCGCCGTCGGGGAGCCGGGCGTGGGACGGCTGGCACTGCTCTCCCGGCAGCGCCTCTCCTTGCTGAGTGATGCCGGGCGCCTCGGATCCAGCCTCGACGTGACGCGCACGGCCGAGGACCTCACCGAGGTCGCGGTCCCGAAATTCGCCGACTTCGCCGCCGTGGACATCCCGGACGCCGTGCTCAGCGGCGAGGAGCCACCAGGCCTCGGCGAGCCGGTCCGCCGCGTCGCGCTCAGCGGGATCCGGCCGTCCCCGCACCTGTACGAGGTGGGTGAGCCGATTCTGTACGGCCGGTCGACCCCCCAGGCGATCTGCCTGGCCTCGGAGGAGTCGGTCCTCGAGCAGGACCTTTACACGGCGGCCGGGTGGATCGCCCAGGATCCGGACCGCACCGAGCGGATTCGTGCGGAAGGCATCCACTCGCTCATCGCGGTGCCCCTGCGCGCCCGTGGCGTCGTCCTGGGCGTCGTCGTCCTCTACCGGTCCGGGCAGTCACCTCCGTTCGAGGAGGACGACCTGCTGCTCGCCGAGGAACTCGTCAGTCGCGCGGCCGTGAGCATCGACAACGCCCGGCGCTACACCCGGGAGTACGCCACCGCCCTTGCTCTGCAGACCAGCCTGCTGCCCCACGACCTGCCCGATCAGAACGCCGTCGAGGCCGCACACCGGTATGTGCCTGCCCGCGGCGGCGCCGGCGGCGACTGGTTCGACGTGATCCCGCTCTCGGGCGCCCGGGTGGCGCTCGTGGTGGGCGACGTGGTCGGTCGCGGAGTGCAGGCGTCCGCCACGATGGGGCGGCTCTGCACCGCGGTACGGAACTTCTCCGACCTCGACCTGCCGGTCGAGGAGGTCCTGGCCCATCTCGACGACCTCGTCGAACGCCTCGACCACGAGCAGCAGGCGCGTACCCCGGCCGGGAACACGATTGCTGGCGCCACCTGTCTGTACGCCGTGTACGACCCGGTCTCGCGGCACCTCACCCTCGCCAGCGCCGGCCACCCACCGCCCGTACTGGTCCGGCCTGACGGCCGGGTCGACCTCCCGGATGTCCCGACCGGGCCGCCGCTCGGACTGGGGTGGCAACCGTTCGAGACCCTCGAGCTCGAACTCGCGGAGGGCAGTGAACGGGTGCTCTTCACCAACGGCCTGCTGCACGACGGTTCGCAGGGCCCCGAGGTCGTGCTCGCCGCAGTGCGTGACGCACGCACCCGCGCCGCGGGGACCCCGGAGGAGCTGTGCCGCACCCTGCTCGAAGCCCTGCTCCCGGCCAAGCCGCGGGACGATGTCGCCCTGCTCGTCGCCCGCACCCGCTCGCTCGACGGCGGACAGGTGGCGCAGTGGGACCTGCCCGCCGACCCTGCGGCCGTCGCCGGCCTCCGCGCCGCGGTCGCACGACAGCTGGCCGACTGGGGACTGGAGGAGCTGTCGTTCTCCACCGAACTGATCATCAGTGAGCTGGCCACCAACGCCATTCGCTACGGCGGGCCGCCCATCCAGGTACGACTGCTTCGCAGTCTCGCGCTGATCTGCGAGGTCACCGACGGCAGCAGCACCTCACCGAGACTGCGCCGTGCCGCCAGTACCGACGAAGGCGGGCGCGGACTGTTCCTGGTCGCTCAGCTCGCTCACCGCTGGGGCACCCGCTACGTCCGCGAAGGCAAGGTCATCTGGGCGGAGCAGCCCTTCCCGGACACCGAACCCCCGGGCACCAAGCCCCCGGTCGCCGATCCGCCTCGCATCAGCGGCATCAGCGGTCGGTGAGCTCCGGCGCGTACACCGTGCCCAGCGGCTCCGGACCCACGTACTGCTGGCAGTTGCAGGGCCGCGGCTCGTAACTCACCGGACGCCGGTCGGCGTCCCAGGCGGTGGGCGCCTCGACCACCTCGTGGCAGCGGCCCTGCCTGTCGTGCTTGGCCAGGTGGTGGGTGCAGCCGCAGACCGGCTCGGGCGGGCGGCCGGCCGCCTCCAGGGCGACCCGCTGCCGCTCGGTCGCCTCCAGCACCTCCAACTTGCGCTTGTGCCGGGTCTTCAACGCCTTGCGGGCCAGGTCCGAGCCACCGTAGATCACCATGGGCAGCAGCCACCACAGGTTCCACAGGTTGTCCATCAACGCCCCCCAGTTGATCCGTCCTCGGCCAGATCATACGACTGACCTGCGCGAACGCCCCGGCGGGGTCAGCGGATGACCGGCAGCACCGGCTCCGAACTGCGGCCCGAGGCCGCCTCGATGAAGGCCACCGGGTCGGCGACCTCCGCCAGCAGCGCGCTGGTGAACCGCAGCGCCCCCTCGGCCGGCGCGGGGCCGCCGACGGCCGCGACCAGGTCCAGCAGGTGGACGGTCGCCTCCATCAGCGCCACCTCGCCGAGCGCCCCGACCGTGACGCTGCCGAGCAGCGGGTGCGCCACCACGGTGCTCGACGGCAGGTCGGCGAGCCCGGCCAGGGCCTCCGGGCCCTCGGTGCCGAACCGGGCGATGAGCGCCGCCGGTTCGCTCGCCCTGGCCGCCTCCCTGGCCAGTTCGGCGACCTGTCCGGCGGCGGTGTGGGCGAGCCCGCCCGGCCGGTTGAAGGTCCGCAGGATGTCCGCCCCGCAGGTCAGTTCGGCCGGTCCGTCCAGGACGGCCGTGCGCAGCCCGGTGAACATCTCCGGCACCGGCGCCACGTGCGCGTACAGGTCCCGTACGGTCCACTCGGTCAGCCGGGTCGGCCGGTCCCAGTCCGCGACTCCGAGAGCCGCCCCGCGTTCCGCCCAGGACCGCCAGGCCTCGGCCAACAGCTCGCGCACGTGGTCGTTCTGACTGCCCATCGGGGTGCTCCTCGACACAGTGTCCACGGGGTGCCCCACGCTACCCGCCCGCACGGGAGAAACCACTTGCACCCCCCGGTGCCCACCCGCCACCATCGACCCATGACCTCGGCACCCGCCCGCCCGCTGCCCGTGACCGCCGCCGCCCGCCCGGCCGCCGGTCAGCAGCAGCCCGGCCGCCCCCGGAGGCCCGACCGCGCCCTCGCATGAGGGCCGCGCTGGTCGCGGGGCTGCTCGCCGGGTGGGGCGTCGCCGTACCGGTGGGGGCCGTCGGGGCCTACCTGGTGGCGCTCACCGCGCGGACCTCGCTGCGCACCGGGGCCTGCGCCGCCCTCGGTGTGGCCACCGCGGACGGGCTGTACGCCGTGCTGGCCACCCTCGGCGGCAGCGGCCTCGCGCCCCTGCTGGTGCCGGTGGCCACGCCGCTGCGGATCGCCTCCGCCCTCGTGCTGCTCGCCCTGGCCGTCCGCACCGCCGTCACCGCCCTGCGCGCCCCCGGCACCCCGGCCGCCCTCGCGGCGCCGACCCCGCCCGGCCCCGGCCGGGCCTTCCTGACCCTGCTCGGGATCACCCTGCTCAACCCGCTCACGGTGCTGTACTTCGCCGCTCTGATCCTGGGCGACGGCCCCGGCAGCCCGGCGGGCCCGCTCGCCCGCACGGTCTTCCCCCTCGCCGTGTTCGCCGCCTCGGCGAGCTGGCAACTGCTGCTGGCCCTCGGCGGCGCCCTGCTCGGCCGGACCCTGGCCGGCGCCCGCGGCCGCCGGTGGACCGCCCTCGGCTCGGCCGCGCTGGTGGGCTGGCTGGCCGTCCGGCTGCTGCTGCCCTGACCCGACCCGGCCGCGCCCTCGCCCCACCCGGCCACAGCTGGCCGCACCCGGCCACTGGTTGCGCTCCGTGACCGAGCGGGGCACGGCCGAGGCCTGTTTTCCGGGTATTCGTCCCTTGTATCCTGGTTCTGTATCCGCTGCGTAACCTGCGACCTGCCCGGCCCCGGCCCCCGTCCGACCCCGCCGCCCGGGCACGGCCAACGGCCCACCGGCACCGACTCGGAGGAGTGCGGACATGGCTGAGCGGGACGGCCCCGAGAAGCGCGGGCGCCTGAGTCGCCCCCTGGTGCTGGACGCCGCCGTCGCCCTGGTGGACCGCGAGGGGCTCGGCGCGCTGACCATGCGCAGGCTGGCGGCGGAGCTCGGCGTCGAGTCGATGGCCCTGTACCGCTACACCCCCGGCAAGGAAGCCCTGCTGGACGGCCTGACCGAGGCCTACTTCACCGAGATCAACACCCAACTGCGCACCGGCCTCGGCAGCGGCCACGAGAACGGCTGGCGGACGGAGCTGCGCCGAATCGCCCAGGCCTTCGCCGTCGTGGCGCACGCCCACCCCGAGATCCTGCCGCTGGTCGCCACCCGCCCGCTGGCCGTCCCGGTGTCCCGCCGCCCGGCACCGGCCCTCGCCCTCACCGAGCACATCCTGTCGGTGCTCGCCCGGGCCGGTTTCGACGACACCACCGCGCTGACGATCTACCGCACCTTCGTGGCCTGGAACCTGGGCTTCCTGCTGGTGGACAAGCGCCAGGTGGTCGACAACCCGGACGAGCCGGACCCGGTACTGCGCCTCGGCCTGCACCGGCTGCCGGCGGCCGACTACCCGCGACTGCGCGCGCTGGTCCCCCGCTTCGCCGACTTCGACGACCGGGCCGAGATGCTGACCGGCCTGGACCGCCTGCTGGACGGAATGCCGGAGCCGCCCCTCGACGGCTTCTACGGCGCCGACGGGCCCTGAGGGGGCGCCGACGGGCCCTGAGGGGGCGCCGACGGGCCCTGAGCGGACAAGGCACCCGGGGGCGCTCCGGTCAGACCCGGGCGCCGAGCATCCGCAGCACCAACTCGCCGTAACGGCGGCCGAGTTCCTCCGGTGTACCGGAGGAGCGCTCGGTGTACCAGCGGGAGACGTCGATACCCAGCGAGGTGACCGCGCGGGCCGCCGTACGCACCTCCGAGACCTCGAACTCCCCGGCCGCCACACCCGCCTCGATCAGCGTGCTGACCTCGCGCTCGATGTCCAGGCGCAGCGCCGCGACCTCGGCGTAGGCGTCCTCGGGCAGGGCGTGCAGCTCGTAGTTGACCACCCGGCCGACCGTCCGGGCCCGGGCGTGCCAGGCGGTGAACTGCTCGACCACGCGGCGCATCCGCTCGGCCGGGCCGCCCTCCCCGGCCGCCGCCTCCCGGACCAGGGTGAGGGTGGCGGCGTGCCCGGCCCGGCTGATCTCGGCGAGCAGGGCGGCCTTGGACTGGTAGTGGATGTACAGCGCGGCGGGGCTCATGCCCGCCGCGGTGGCGATGTCCCGGGTGGTGGTGGCGTGGAAGCCGCGCTCCGCGAACGACTCGACGGCCGCCTGGAGCAGCCGGTACGCCGCCTCGGGGCGGGTGTCGGCGCCGGGCAGGGTCGGCCAGAGGTCGGCGATGGGCGTGCTGGTCATGGCGCCATCCTCCCAGAGAGTCGTACAGGCATTCCCGCCGGCCGCTCCGCTGCGGCCGCCGGACTGTTGACAGGCTCTCGCACCGACAGCATGCTGAGCAAGCGCTTAGTCAGCACTGTAGAGCAGACCCGAAAGGCAGGACCCTCCGTGGTGCACTCCTTCAAGGGCCGGGTGGCCGTCGTGACCGGATCGAGCCGGGGCATCGGCCTCGGCATCGCCCGCGAACTGGTCGACCGCGGCGCCAAGGTCTGCCTCACCGCCCGCAACCCCGAGCCGCTCGCCGAGGCGGTCCGCGACCTGGGCGGCCCGGACAACGCGATCGCGGTCGCCGGCAAGGCCGACGACCCGGCCCACCAGGAGGAGGCGGTCGCCCGCACCCTGGAGGCCTTCGGACGGCTCGACCACCTGGTCAACAACACCGGCATCAACCCGATCTACGGGCCGGTCCTGGACACCGACCCCGACGCGGCCGCCAAGATCTTCGCCGTCAACGTGCTCGGCCCGCTGGCCTGGACCCGCCGGGCGCACGCCGCCTGGATGGGCGAGCACGGCGGCTCGGTGGTCAACGTCGCCTCCGTCGCGGGCATCCGCTCCTCGCTCGGGATCGGCATGTACGGCGTCAGCAAGGCCGCGCTGATCCGGCTCACCACCGAACTCGGCGCCGAGCTGGGCCCGCAGGGCATCCGGGTCAACGCCGTCGCCCCCGCCGTGGTGAAGACCAAGTTCGCCGAGGCGCTGTACGAGGGCCGCGAGGAGAAGGTCGTCAAGGCCTATCCGCTGGGCCGGCTCGGCGTCCCCGAGGACGTCGCGGGCGCGGTCGCCTTCCTGCTCTCCCCGGAGGCCGGCTGGATCACCGGCCAGACCCTGGTGGTGGACGGCGGAGTCACCCTCGGCGGTGGGCTGTGACCGGCGGGCCGGACGCGCAGGCCGGGCTCGGCGAATCGGACGGGCTCAACGCAGCGGACGGGCTCGTCGCATCGGACGGGCTCAACGCACCGACCGGCCCGGGCAGCGACCTGACCGGCCAGGGCGTCGTGGTGACCGGCGCCGGCCGGGGCATCGGCGCCGCCCTGGCCCGGGCCTTCGCCGCGGCCGGCGCCCGGGTGGTGGTCAACGACCTGGACGCCGACGCCGCCCGCGCGGTCGCGAAGGAGTGCGGCGGCACCGCCGTCCCCGGGGACGCCGCCTCCGCCGAGGGCCTCGCCGCCCTGGTCGACCGGGCCCGCGCGGAGCTCGGCGAGGTCGACGTGTGGTGCGCCAACGCGGGCGTCGCCCCGATCGGCGGCGCCGACGCCCCCGCGGAGGCCTGGGCGAGCGCCTGGGAGGTCAACGTACTGGCCCACGTACGGGCCGCCGAGCTGCTGCTCCCCCGCTGGCTGGAGCGCGGCCACGGCCGCTTCCTGGCCACCGTCTCGGCCGCCGGGCTGCTCACCATGCTCGGCTCGGCCCCGTACGCGGTCAGCAAGCACGGCGCGCTCGCCTTCGCCGAGTGGCTCTCCGCCACCTACCGCCACCGCGGTGTCCGGGTGCACGCGCTCTGCCCCCAGGGGGTCCGCACCGACATGCTGGCCTCCACCGGCGCGGTCGGCGAGGCGCTGCTGGTGCCGACCGCGCTGGATCCGGAGGACGTCGCCGAGGCGACGCTGGACGGGCTGCGCCAGGACCGCTTCCTGATCCTGCCGCACCCCGAGGTCGCCGAGTACTACCGCGTCCGGGCCACCGAGCCGGACCGCTGGCTCGCCGGGGTGAACCGGCTCCAGCAGGGGCTGGAGAAGGGTGGGGCGCTGTGAGGGCCTGGCAGGTCACCGAGCTCGGCGAGCCGGCCGCGGTGCTGCGGCTCGCCGAGGACGCCGCCCGGCCGGTGCCGGGCCCGGGGCAGTTGCTGGTCCGGGTCCGGGCTGCCGCGGTGAACTTCCCCGACGCACTGATGGTGCGGGGGCAGTACCAGGTCCGCCCGCCGCTGCCGTTCACCCCGGGCGTGGAGCTGTGCGGCGAGGTCGCGGACGGCGCCCGGCGCGGCGAGCGGCTGATCGGCAACCCGGTACTGCCGCACGGCGCCTTCGCCGAGTACGCACTGCTGGACGCCGCCACCGCGTTCCCGGCGCCCGAGGCACTGGACGACGCCGAGGCGGCGGCGCTGCACATCGGCTACCAGACCGCCTGGTTCGCCCTGCACCGCCGGGCCCGGCTGCGGGCCGGCGAGACCCTGCTGGTGCACGCCGCGGCGGGCGGGGTCGGCAGTGCGGCCGTCCAGCTCGGCCGGGCCGCCGGGGCCCGGGTGGTCGCCGTGGTCGGCGGCCCGGCCAAGGCCGAGGCGGCCCGGGCGCTCGGCGCCGACCTGGTGGTGGACCGGACGGCCGACGGCCCGGCCGGGGACTTCGTCGCCGCCGTCAAGGAGTTCACCGGCGGGCGCGGCACGGACGTGGTCTTCGACCCGGTCGGCGGGGAGGCCTACACCGGCTCCACCAAGTGCGTGGCCTTCGAGGGCCGGATCGTGGTGGTGGGCTTCGCCGCCGGGCAGATCCCGGCCCCGGCGCTGAACCACGCCCTGGTGAAGAACTACTCGATCCTCGGCCTGCACTGGGGTCTGTACAACACCCACGACCCGCGGGCCGTGCGCGCCGCCCACGACGCGCTGACCGAGCTCGCCGAGCAGGGCGTGGTCCGGCCGCTGGTCAGCGCCCGGGTCCCGCTGGCCGAGGCCGCGGCGGCCGTGCAGCTGGTGGCCGACGGGCGCAGCACCGGGCGGATCGCCGTCCTGGGCGAGTAGCCCCCGGCGGCGGGTGGTCCGGCCACAGGTGGCTCAACCGCCGCGCCTGGCGGACTCGTTCTCCTGGGCCAGCCGCCGCAGCGCGAGCAGCGCCGGCTCCAGGAGGACGGTCCGCAGCAGGGCCCGCTCGGCCTGTTCCAGCGGGTCGGCGGCCGGGTCGAGCTGGTCGAGGTCGAGGACGGCGGTCCGCTCGGCCAGTTCGGCGTAGCCACGCAGGGTGGCGGGGTCGAGTGCGGCGCCGAGCGAGCGCAGGGTCTCCAGGGTCTCGCCGAGCACGGCCCGGGCGGGGGCGTGCTCGGAGACCTCCCAGCCGAGGGCGTCGATCAGCGCGTCCACCTCGGCGGCGCCGGGCGCCGGTTCGGGTTCCGGGGCGTCCTCGTCCACCGGCCGGGCCCCGAGCACCAGCCCGAGCACCTGGTGCCGCTCCCCAATGTGGCGTCCTCCGCCGACGAGGAGAGTTCAGCCGTGCCCACACTGCCCTGGATCACCCCGAATCCCCCCACCCCCGGCACCCGGGCGGTCGTGATGGCCTCCCGCTTCGAGGTCCGCTCGCTCGCCGACGTCCCGCGGTTCTTCCTCCGCTCGCTCGCCGTCTGGCGCCAACTCCGCAACACCCCGGGCGCGTTGGGTGCATCGCTGATCGCGCGGCCGCTCCGGCGGACCTTCTGGACGCTCTCCGCCTGGGAGAGCCGCGAGGCCCTGAACGCCTTCGCCGCCGCCGAACCCCATCGCAGCACCATGACCGGGCTGCGCTCCACCATGCGGGAGTCCACCTTCACCTTCTGGGACACCCCGGTCGAGCGGCTGCCGATCGCCTGGCCGGACGCCCACGCCCGGATCGACGCCCAGCGCGCCGCCGACCGGGCCCCGCAGGCCCCCTAACGCCCCGCGATGACCTCCAGCGCCGGGCGCGGCGGGCGGCCCAGCAGCGCCGCCAGGTCGCCCGGCCCACCCGGCCCGGCCAGGAAGCCGTGCGCGATCGCCGAGTAGGTGCCCACCGTCATCGGCACCTGGAAGTCGCGCAGCGCGTCCGAGGCCGCCAGCGCCGTCCGGACCTCCGCGAGCCCGCCCGGGCGGTACTCGGCGCCCAGCACCTCCGCCACCTCCGCGCCGCCCACCGCCCGCTCCCCGACCAGCTCGTACGTTCGCCCCGCGTGCCCGGCGGGCGCCAGCGCCACCTTCACCGCCGCCTCGGCCAGGTCCGCCCGGGCCACGGCCGCCAGCCGCCCAGCCCCCAGCGGCGCGGTGATCACCCCGTCCGGACCGGGCGCGGCGATCGCGGCCAGCAGCTCCGCGTAGAGGCCGTTGCGCAGCACCGTCCAACGCAGCGTGCCGGACTCGCGCAGCCGCCGCTCCGTCCAGCGGTGCGCCAGCGCGTACGGCAGGTGGTCGCCGTCGCCGGAGAGGCTGGTGTAGACGACGTGCTCGACGCCCGCCTTCTCGGCCGCCTCGATCGCCGCGCCGTGCCGGGCGATCACCACGTCGTCCTCGGCGGCCCCGGCCGAGATCAGCAGCAGCGTCCGTACCCCGTCGAAGGCCTCGGCGAGGGTCTCCGGCCGGTCGAAGTCCACCAGGCGGACGGGCTGACCGCCCGGCACCTTCTCGGGCGTCCGGCTCCCGGCGACGACATCCGCACGGCCCGCGAGGCGCTCCAGGACGAGGGCGCCGAGACCTCCGTTGACACCGGTGACGAGCAGCATGTTTCTCCTCCAGATGGCTGGTCGTTGAAGACGTGACCATCCTCGGTAGCCTGGGCGTCCGGCGTAAGGAGGCACTTCCATGTCAGTAGGGCACACCGCGGTAACCACCCCCCGTCCGGTGGTCTGGTGCGACGACGGCGTCGACTGCGGCATCCGCGACCTGCTGACCCGGCTCGGCGACAAGTGGTCCGTCCTCGCCGTGGTCGAACTCGCCCAGGGCGTACGGCGGTTCCGCGAACTCCAGCGCGCCCTGCCGGGGATCTCGCAGCGGATGCTGACCCTGACGGTGCGCAGGCTGGAGCGCGACGGCCTGGTCTCCCGGACCATCCACCCGACCGTCCCCCCACAGGTCGAGTACGAGCTGACCCCGCTCGGCCACAGCCTCACTCACCTGGTGCGGGCGATGGTCGACTGGTCGTACGACCACCACGACGCGATCCTCACCTCCCGGCAGGAGTGGGACGACGCCAACCCCGGCTCGGAGATCCGCTAGCGAAGCACGACGCGGCCGGCCGCGGTCGAGGTGGTCACGAACCCGGCGCGAACGCGGTGGCGTGGTCGGCGGCCCACTGACGGAACGTTCGCGGGGCCGTCCCGAGGATGTCGGCCACCGCGGTGGTGACGTGTGCGGGCGGTCCGACCGCGGCGGCCCAGGCGGCGAGCAGCATCTCGACGACCGGCCGGGGCGCCGTACCCTCCGACAGGCTCCGAAACTCGTCCGGCGTCATCTCCTCGAACGCGATCCGGCGCCCCAGGGCGGCACCGATGGCGTCCACCTGTGCGACCTGGCTCAGCGACTCGGGGCCCGTGAGGACGTAGTCACCTCCGGCGTACCCGTCCTGGTGGAGTGTCCGGGCCGCGACGGCTGCCACGTCGCGGTCGTCGACCGGTGCCGTCCGCGCGGCGCCGTAAGGCCATCGGACGACCTCGCCGCGCCGGATCGCGGGCGCCCACCAGGCCAGCGAGTTCGACGCGAGCATCCCCGGCCGGATGATCGACGACTCGAGTCCGGTGGCCGCGATGAGCCGCTCGATGTCGGCGTGCAGCGCCGCCATGGGATTGGGCTGCTGGAAGAAGGGGTGCGGGGTCTGATGCGGAGAGGAGAGGAAGACGACCCGCCGCACGTTGGCCGCCAGCCGCTCGATGACTGCCGCGGCGCTCTGCGGCGGGGCGGTCCAGACCAGGAAGACCGCACCGGCGCCCTTCAGCGCCGGGTCGAGCGACTCGGGCACGGTCAGGTCACCGGCGAAGACCTCGACCTTCGCCGGCAGCGTCGCCGCCGCCTCGGAGCGATGGGTCAGGGCGCGGACCGGCACGCCCGCTTCGAGGAGTCGGTCGACGACGATGCGGCCGATCCGCCCCGTCGCGCCGGTGACGAGCACGGGAGGAATGACTGTCCGATTCATGCCACCCATGAAATCGTTACCTGGTTAAAAACGCAACTTGGTAAGCCATTGCCTCGGTTCCATGACGGTCGGCAAGCTGGTGCTCACCGTCGACCGACGGCGGCACGGGGCGGTTTCGGCCAGAGCGCCACGCCCGGTGGCTCGCAAGGCGTCCTTGTCCGGGACGGCCGCCCACCGATTCGATGGCCCCATGGGCCGACGAGACCTCGTTCTTCTGACCGATCACAGCTCGACCGAGGGCACCCGGGACGCGATGGCCACCGCCGCCCGGCGGCTGACCGGTCGCGAGCCCGTCCTGCTGGACGCGCGGCACTTCATGACGGACGGCTCCCGAGACGCCACCGGCCGGATCGAAGCCGTGGGCCACAGTACCGTCCGGCTGGAGGCCGAAGGGCGTGTCGTGACCACGGACGCGGTGGTCGTCTACGAGATCCCGCCGCACCGGCGCCCCGCCTTCGCCCACTGCCAGCGGCAGTTGCGCGCGGCCGGCGTCCGCTCGCTCGGCACCGACGTCGAGGCCTGGCGCGCGGCGACCGAGAAGGACCTCACGGTCGAGCGCTTCACCCGCGACGGTGTGCCGCACATGCCGACGATCACGCTCTCCCGGCCGAGCCCGGAGGCCGCCGTCGAGGCCTTCGAGCGGCTCGGCGGCGACGTCTGGGCCCGGCCGTGCGTCGGCATGGGCGGCGACGACGTCTTCCACGTCACCACCCACGCCCAACTCGCCGCCGCCGCACGACACTACGCGGATCTCGACGAAGCCTGGCTGATCGCCCGGGACGCCCGGAACTTCACCGCCGACGGGCGGCGCCACCAGTACCGGGTGGTCGTCCTCGGCGGCCGGGTGGTCCGCGCGACGGAGCACGTCCAGGCGGACCCGGATGCGCCGTGCAACGAGTGCCGGGGCGCCGTCTCCACCCTGCTGGAGGTCGACGAAATCCCCCCGGGTCTCGCCGAGTTGGCGATCCAGGCGACCAAGTCCCTGGGCCTGCCGCTGGCCGGCGTCGACCTCGCCGCCGAGAGCGGCGGCGTGGTCTTCGAGGTCAACGTCCACCCGGCCTTCGGCCGCACGCGCGGGGTGGACCAGATCGCCGTTCCGTACGTCGCGGCGCACCTGCATTCCTGAAGCAAGGTGTGGTGGCACGGGCTACCGCTCGTACGTCATCTCCGGGAAGCGGGCCGAGGGGCCGTCCAGCAGGTGGTCGTCGTGGCCGCGCAGCCAGCGGTCGAGGAAGGACGCCACGTAGGAGCGGGTGGCGAGCTCGGCCCGGTCGGGGCGGACGTCGCCGACGTCCCCGGCCAGCACCTCCGGGGTGACGGCGCCCTGGCGGGCCAGCTGCGGCAGCAGGGACTGCGCGTCGGTGTAGGAGCCGTGCCGGGAGCCCTCCAGGGTGAGGTCGGCGTGCCAGCCGGTGCTGTGCTGCCACAGGGCGTTCCAGCCCGGCTGGCCGCGGTAGCTGCCGGAGTCCTCGCTGCGGGTGCCCATCAGCAGGAACGGGCGGTCCAGGCCGTCCTCGACGAAGTCGGGCAGGAAGACGCCGGTCTGGCCGTCGGGGCCGGGGAAGTGCAGTTGGCCGTCCAGGTTGACCGCGGCGGCGATCCGCGGGTCGTCGTGCATGGCCTGGAGGGCGGTGAAGCCGCCCGCCGAGTGGCCGACCATGGCGATCCGGTCCAGGTCCAGCGAGGCGGCGACGCCGGCCGGCAGGCCCGGGGCCCGGCGCAGCCCGGAGAGTTCGTCCAGGACGAAGCGGGTGTCCGCCACCCGGGCGGCCAGGGACTTGCGCAGCACGGCGCCGACGTCCAGACCGGGCTGTTGCAGCATGGCGGGGAACACCGAGGTGGCCAGGTCCCCGTCGGGGAAGGCGACTTCGGAGGCCTCGTAGGTGTGGTCGACGGTGACGACCACGTAGCCGCGCGAGGCGAGGTCCTCCACCAGGGCCGTCCCCCAGGTGCGCGGGTCGCCCAGCCCGGGCGAGTACAGCACCACCGGGCGGGGGCCGCCGGGCCGGGCGGGGGCGTCCCGGCGGGCGTGGGTGAGGATCCCCGACCAGTCCGTACTGCCGGGCCGCACATGGTAGTTGAGTTCACCGACCCCGGTGTCGCCGCCGAAGTGCGCCCCGGCGGCGGGCTCCATGTAGCGGGCCCGCTCCCCGCCGGTGGCCGGGCGGGCGGTCGGGTACCACAGGCTGACCATCAACTCGCGCCCGCGGCCCGGCTTCCAGGGGTCCTCGCGCCCGGCGTCGGTCAGCCGCAGCGAGGTCGTCCCGATCGGGTACGGCCCGGTCGGCTGCGGCAGCCAGGCCGTGGCCTGCCGACCGCCCCCGTCGTCCACCGCCGGCGCCGCCACCGCGCCCGGCGCGCCCGTCACCCCGAGCGTCGCCGACGCCGCCAACAGCACCGCCGCCACGGCCCGTCCCCGCCTGCCCATGCCAGTCTCCTCGTCCCGATCGGTCACAGGGCAGACGCTACGGGCGGGGCGCGCCGGAGCCGTCATACCGGGGAGCCAAGTCTCCCTGACTACCCCGGTATGACACCCTTACGGGCCGGCCGGGGGGCGACCCGGGGCCCTACCGCCCGAGGTGGTCGGCCGGGTCCGTACCGGGTGCTCAGCGGTACTGCTTGAGCTCCCGCCGGGCCAGCGAGCGCTTGTGCACCTCGTCCGGGCCGTCCGCCAGGCGCAGGGTGCGATTGCCGGCCCAGAGTTGGGCGAGCGGGGTGTCCTGGCTGACGCCCGCGGCGCCGTAGGTCTGGACGGCCTTGTCGAGGATCCACTCGACGGTGCGCGGGGTGGCGATCTTGATGGCCTGGATCTCGGTGTGCGCGCCGCGGTTGCCGACGGTGTCCATCAGCCAGGCCGTCTTGAGCACCAGCAGCCGCAACTGCTCGATGCGGACCCGGGATTCGGCGATCCAGTCCTGCACCACGCCCTGCTCGGCGAGCGGCCGGCCGAAGGCCACCCGCTCGCTCGCCCGGCGGCACATCAGCTCCAGCGCGCGCTCGGCGAGGCCGATGGCCCGCATGCAGTGGTGGATCCGGCCCGGGCCGAGCCGGGCCTGGGCGATGGCGAAGCCGCCGCCCTCCTCGCCGATCAGGTTCTCGACGGGCACCCGGACGTCCTCGAACAGCACCTCGGCGTGGCCGCCGTGGTCGGCGTCGTCGTAGCCGAAGACGGTCATGCCGCGCTTGACGGTGAGGCCCGGGGTGTCGCGCGGCACCAGCACCATGCTCTGCTGGCGGTGCGCGGCGGCGTCCGGGTCGGTCTTGCCCATCACGATGAAGACCTTGCAGTCCGGGTTCATCGCGCCGGTGATGTACCACTTGCGGCCGTTGATCACGTACTCGTCGCCGTCGCGCTCGATCCGGGTGGCGATGTTGGTGGCGTCCGAGGAGGCCACCTCGGGCTCGGTCATCGCGAACGCGGAGCGGATCGCGCCGTCCAGCAGCGGCCGCAGCCAGCGCTCCTGCTGCTCGGCGCTGCCGAACTGGGCGAGGAGTTCCATGTTGCCGGTGTCGGGGGCGGCGCAGTTGAGGGCGGGCGGGGCCAGCTGGATGCTGCGGCCGGTGATCTCGGCGAGCGGGGCGTACTGGAGGTTGGTGAGCCCGGCGCCGTGCTCCCCCGGGATGAACAGGTTCCACAGGCCCTGCTTGCGGGCCTGCGTCTGGAGGTCGGCGACGACGGGCGGAACGCTCCAGGGTTCGCGGTCGGGGTCGGCCAACTGCTGCGTGAGGACGGGCTCGGCGGGGTGGACGTGCTCGGCCATGAAGGCAAGCAGCTGCTCGCGGAGCTCGTTCGTCCGGGCGTCGTAGGCGAAGTCCATGGTGCTCAGCCCTCCTTGAGGGTGGTCAGTCCGTGCCGGGCGAGGATCGGGGCCATCTCGCCCGCGCGCTCGAAGCCCGCGCCCAGGGTGCGGCCCTGCTGGAAGCGGTAGTGGATGCCCTCGGCGACGGCGGCCAGCTTGAACGAGGCGAAGGCCACGTACCAGTCCAGGTCGGCGGCCTGGCGGCCGGTCAGCTCGGCGTAGTACGAGACGATCCCGTCGGCCGCGGGGAAGCCGGGGGCGGTCATGGCGTCGGGGATGATGCCGCCACCGACGCCGGCCAGCTCGGTGTACATCACCAGCAGGCCGATGTCGGTGAGCGGATCGCCGAGGGTGGACATCTCCCAGTCGAGGACGGCGGTGATCGCGTCGGCGTCGTCGACCAGGACGTTGTCGAGCCGGTAGTCGCCGTGCACCAGGGCGGGCGCGGGCGAGGCGGGGAGCCGCTCGGCGAGCAGGGCGTGCAGCCGGTCGAGCTCGGGGAGGTCCCGGCTGCGGGACTTCTCCAACTGGGTGGACCAGCGGCGCAGCTGGCGTTCCAGGTAGCCCTCGGGCCGGCCGAAGTCGCCGAGGCCGACGGCGGCCGGGTCGATCCGGTGCAGGGCGGCGAGGGTCTCGACCAGGCGGCGGCCGAGCGCCGCCGTCCGCTGCTCGCCGAGGCCGGCCAGGGTCCTGCGGTCCCGGTGCGCGACGCCGGTGACGTGCTCCATCAGGTACCAGGGCGCGCCGAGCACCTCGGTGCCGTGGTCGATCAGCAGCATGCCCGGGACGGGCACCTCGCTGTCCCGCAGCGCGGACATCACCCGGTGCTCGCGCCCCATGTCGTGCGCGGTCGCCAGCACGTGCCCCAGCGGCGGCCGGCGCAGCACCCAGCGACCGGTGCCGTCGGTGAGCGCGTACGTCAGGTTGGAGCGGCCCCCCTCGATGAGTTCGGCCCGCAGCGGGCCCCGGACGGTGCCGGGCAGTTCCCGGTCCAGGTGGGCGCGGAGGCGGGCCAGGTCCAGGCCGGGCGGGTCGGCGGGGGTCGGCGACATCGGGCGGCTCCTCGGGGACGACGGAGGTTGACTAAGCGCTTGCTTAGCATTCAGGGGAGGCGCTCCCGTGTCAATGGCACCCGGCCCGGGCCTGGGCCGAATGCCGCCGTTCCGGCCCCACCTGCTGACGGGTTCGCGACAATGCAATCCAGGTGCCGACGGATACGGCGTCACACGGACGAGAGAGGGACGACCCCATGGCGTACGGGACGAAAGCCGTCAGGCGGGCGGCGACACTCGCGACCGCCCTGCTGTCACTGGGCGCCGGCCTCGTCCCGGCCGCCTCCGCCGCGACCCCGGAGCCCGGGGGGTCGAGCGCCTACTGGACACCGGCCCGCCTGGCGGCCGCACTCCCCCAGCGCACCGATCCCGCCGCCCCGGGCACCGGGGACGGGCCCCGGCCCGGCGAGTTCATCCCGCCGAGCCACAGCTTCGACGGCATCCCCCAGGCCGGCGCGTTCTTCTGGACGGACGCCGACGGCACCGGCCGCACCTGCAGCGGCTCCGTGGTGCACAGCCCGGGCCGCGACCTGGCCCTGAGCGCGGGGCACTGCCTCAAGGGGTACGCGGGCCGGGCCCCGAAGCGGCACCTGGCGTTCGTGCCGCAGTACCACGACGGGCTCACGCCCTTCGGCGTCTTCCCGGTCCGGGCCGACGGCGTCTACGTCGCCCAGGAGTACTACGACCGGGGCGAACACGCAGGCGCAGCCTACGACTTCGGCTTCGCGGTGACGGAGCCCAACCAGGCCGGGCAGCGCCTGGAGGACGCGGCGGGCGCGGTGCGCCTGCTGACCGGCACGGGGTACGTCCACCCGTGGGTCCGGATGATCGGCTACCCGGGCGGCTCGCAGCAGCCGCTGGAGTGCCTCAGCCGGACCACCCGCTGGCCCAGCGACGACCCCGCCGACCCGGGCACCTTCCTGCGCATCGCCTGCGACGCCTTCACCGGCGGCACCTCGGGCGGGCCGATGCTGGTGCCGTGGCCGGGCGGCTGGGCGGTGATCGGCGTGATCGGCGGCTACCACACCGGCGGCAACACCCCCCAGGTCTCCTACAGCGCCGCCTTCGGCCCCGCCGTCGAGGACCTGTACGAGGCCGCCGTCAGCGGCGCCCCACCGGCCGGCCCGCGCCCCGCCGCGGAGTAGGGCCGCCGGCCGGCCGGACGCCCGTCCGAAAACTCGTACGACCTCCCGTGCAACGTTTCCGACGGCTCCGGTCATCGATCAAGGGAGAACCCTGTGTGATCGAAGATGTCGGCCGAAGGAAAGGGAATCCGTGCGGACTGCTCGCGGTGCGGTCGTCCTGTTGGCCGTGGGGGTCGTCGCGTCCCTCACGCTCACCACGGGGGACTCCTTCTCCGAGGGCAGACCGGGCGCCGCCGCCCCCGATCCCGACCCGGCGGCCCCGGAGGCGAGCCCCGCCGACCCGGCGCCCGCGCCCACCCCGACCCCGACGCCCACCTGGGACGGCCAGGTCCACCTGCTCGGGGACGGCTCCACCTCCTACACCGGCCCGCAGCCCAAGCAGTCCAAGCCGGAGAAGCTGAAACCCGGTGAGAAGCCGCCGCAGTTCGTCGTCTTCTCCTGGGACGGCGCCCTGGAGGGCGACGACCACCTGTTCTCCCGCTTCCGCAAGCTGGGCGCGGACAACAACGCCCAGATGACGTACTTCCTCAGCGGCCTCTACACCCTGCCCAAGTCCAAGCGCTCGCTCTACCACCCGCCCCGGCACAACCCGGGCGACGCGTCCATCGACTACGCGACCGACCCCCACATCAAGGACACCCTGGAGCAGCTGCGCCTCGCCTGGCTGGACGGCAACGAGATCGGCACCCACTTCAACGGGCACTTCTGCGGCACCAAGGGCGGGGGCGAGTGGAGCACCGAGGAGTGGCGGAGCGAGCTCGACCAGGCGGTCTCCTTCGTCACCAACTGGAAGACCAACACCGGCTTCAAGAACCTGCCGCCGCTGCCCTTCGACTACACCAAGGAGCTGGTCGGCGGCCGCGCGCCGTGCCTGGAGGGGCAGAAGAACCTGCTCCCGGCCGAGAAGGCCGCGGGCTTCCGCTACGACGCCAGCTCCCCGGGCGAGTTCCAGGTCTGGCCGACCAAGCAGGGCGGCATCTGGAACTTCCCGCTCCAGCTGCTGCCCTTCCCGGCCAGGTCCTCCCAGGGCCTGTCGATGGACTTCAACTTCCTGGCCGGCCAGTCCGGCAACACCACCAAGGGCGACCCGAAGAAGTTCGCCGACTGGGAGAAGGAGGCCCGGGACAGCTACCTGGCCGGCTTCAACCGGGTCTACAACGGCAGTCGCGCCCCGCTGTTCATCGGCAACCACTTCGAGGACTGGAACGGCGGCATCTACATGGACGCCGTCGAGGACGTGGTGAAGAACGTCTGCCACCAGGACGGCGTCCGCTGCGTCTCCTTCCGCCAGGTCGCCGACTGGCTGGACGCCCAGGACCCGAAGGTCCTCGACAGGCTCCGCCAACTCGACCCCGGCCAGCCGGGGGACTGGTCCCGCCTGGTGAAGTGACGTTCCGTCGCCCGGGGACGGCCGCCCGCCCTCACCGCCGGGCCAGCGCCAGCAGGCTCAGCCCGAACATCAGCACCCCCAGCGGGAGATGGACCGCCGGGACGTGCGCGATGCCCAGCACCACCTGCACCGAGGCGAGCGCCAGGAAGCCGGAGGCCTCCCACACCGGTCGCACAGGGCCGCCGCCCGGCTTCCACGCCAGCACCGCCGCGAGCAGGTAGAGCATCGACGCCCCGTACATCACCCGGGCGCCGGCGCTGTGCAGCGTCTCCCCGTAGGAGGTGGCCAGCAGCAGTCCGGCGGAGACGGCCTGGAGCAGGATGGTCAGGGTCTGCAGGGCGATCGCGGCCCGCAGGAACGGGAATCCGTGCGGCGCGGTCGTCGTCGGGGTGGCCATGTCGCGGTCCTCTTCTCCGCCCGGGGGCGGTGGCTCGGTAGGGTCTCACCAAGCCCGACGACGCGGGCCCACGAAAGGTAAGGCGAGCGCATGGCGGCAGCGGGGGCGGGCACCGACGGCACGGTCGGCGAGCGAGGCCAACTGATCAACGTCGCCTACCGGTTGCTCGGCTCGCTGACCGAGGCCGAGGACGCCGTGCAGGAGGCGTACGCGCGCTGGTACGCCCTGCCGCCCGACCGGCGCCGGGAGGTACGGGCCCCCGGCGCCTGGCTGACCACCGTCACCGGCCGGATCTGCCTGGACGTGCTGGGCTCGGCCCGGGCCCGGCGGGAGCGCTACGTCGGCGCCTGGCTGCCCGAACCGCTGCCCGGTCACGGCGCTCACCCCGACCTCGCCGACCAGGTGGTGCTGGACGAGTCGGTGGAGATGGCCTTCCTGGTCGTCCTGGAGTCGATGACCCCGGCCGAGCGGGTCGCCTTCGTGCTGCACGACGTCTTCCGCTACCCCTTCGCCGAGATCGCGGCCGTCCTCGACCGCACCCCGGCGGCCTGCAAGCAGCTGGCCTCCGCCGCCCGCCGCCGGATCGGCCCGGCCCCGGCCCAGGCCGCCCCGATCGCGCGGGCCGACACCGTACGGCGGGTCAAGGAGGCCTGGCAGAGCCGGGACATCGCCGCCCTGGTCGCCGTCCTCGACCCGGCCGCCGTGATGACCGCCGACGGCGGCGGCCTGGTGGGCACCGTGCTGCGCCCGGTGGCGGGCGGCGCGCTGATCGCCCAGTACATGCTGGCCGTCGCCGACCGGGCCCCGGGCATGGAACTGCTGGAGTGCTCGGTCAACGGCGCACCGGGCCTGGTGGCCCGGCGCGCCGGCGTCGTGCTGACGGTGGCCGCGTTCGACGTCGCGGACGGCCGGGTGTCCCGGATCTGGGTGGTCCGCAACCCGGAGAAGCTCCGCCCGTGGGCGGGGTGGACGACGGCGGCCGCTACTGCCCGGCGGTCTTCATGAACGCCGCCCAGATCCGACCCGGCAGCTCCGAGTCCGGGGTGTCCGGCGCGGCCCCGCCGACCCCCTCCAGGGACTGCAGCTTCATGTCCTTGAGGTCCGCCCGGAAGACCGTGACCGCCGTCGACAGCTGCCCGTTGTAGCCGACCGTCCACCCCGCGGTGCGGTCCGGGGTGGTGCCGGGCTTCGCCGCCAGGCCGGCGCCCGCGCCCGCCAGCGCCTGGGCGCTGCCGCCGCGGACGGCGCCCTTGAGGGCGGTGTCCACGTCGGCCGCCACGGCCGCGGGCAGCACCCGGGCGGCGGTGGGCAGCCGCAGGTCGACGGGCGCGCCGTTGCGGGTGACGCCCAGCACGGAGTACGGGTCGGTGTGGCTGCCGCCGGATCCGAAGGCGGCGTAGGCGTCGGCGGCGCGGATCGCGCTCGGGGTGGAGTTGCCGACGCCGAAGGCGGGGACGAGCTCGCCCAGGCTCTCGGGGAGCAGGCCGAGGGCCGCCGCGGTCTGCTGCACCCTGTCGAGGCCGACGTCCATGCCGAGCTGCATCATCGGCCCGTTGACGGACTGCTCGACCGCGCTGCGCAGGCTGACCGGGCCCCAGTTCCGCCTGCCGTCGTTGGCGGTCTTCACGATCTTCCCGTCCCGCCCCCAGTACGGCCCCTCCGGGGTCATCACGTTGACGCCGTTGTCGCCGTCGTACGTGGTGCCGGGTGTCACCGGGGACCGGCCGCCGTCACGTCGGCGCTGCACGCCCTGGTCGAGCCCGGCCGCGTACACCAGCGGGGTGAAGGCCGAACCCATCGGCACGGTCGAGGTGTTGGCGTTGTTGAAGCCCTGCTTGCGGTAGTCGGGGCCGCCGTAGAGGGCGACGATCCGCCCGTCGAGGGCGACCGAGGCGGCGCCGACCTTGAGCAGCTTGTCGGCCTCGCGGTGGTCCGGGTCGAGACCCTTGGTGGCCTCCTGCACGGCCGCGGCCAGGGCGTTGACCTTCGCCCGGTCGAAGGTGGTGCGGATCTGGTAGCCGCCGAGGTCGAACTGGGCCGGGGTGATGTCGCTGTGGCTCTCCACGAAGCCCCTGGACAGGTCGACCAGGTAGCCGATCTGGCCGCCGAGCCCGGCCGCCCTGGGCGGTGTCCGCGGCTCGGGGAAGACCGTGTACCGGGCCCGCTCGGCGGCGGAGAGCTTGCCCGTGTCGACCATCCGGTCCAGGATCCAGGACCACCGCTCCACGGCCCGCGCGTGGTTCTCCGCGCTCACCGCCGGGTCGTACTGCCCGGCGCCCTTCAACAGGGCGGCCAGGAAGGCCCCTTCACTGGGGTCGAGCTGCGACACGTCCTTGCCGTAGTACGCGGCCGCGGCCCGCTCGATGCCGTAACTGCCGCGCCCGAACCAGCTGGTGTTCAGGTAGCCGGCCAGGATGTCCTGCTTGCTCATCCGCCGGCCCAGCTTGACCGCGATGACCATCTCGCTGAGCTTGCGGGAGACGTCCTGGCGCTGGTTCAGGTAGATGTTCTTGACGTACTGCTGGGTGATGGTCGAGCCGCCCTGGGTGTCGCCGCCGGTGGCCATCTCGTAGACGGCGCGGCCGATGCCGCTGAGCGAGACCCCCGGGTCCGAGTAGAAGGTCTCGTTCTCGGCGGAGAGCGCCGCCCACTGGACCGACTCGGGCACCTGGCTCAGCGGCACCTCCTGCCGGTTGGTCTCGCCGACCCGGGCCATCTCGGTGCCGTCCGCCCAGTAGTAGACGTTGCTCTGCTGGGTGGCGAAGGCGTTGAGGTCCTCCGGGACGTGGGTGGTGGCGTAGAACCAGCCCGCCAGGCCGGTCAGCACCGCCATCCCGAGACCGGTCGTCAGGAGCAGCTGCCGCCAGGAGGGGAGCCAGCGCCGGACCCCGCGCCGACCGCGGCGCGGGTAGTCGATCCGCCGCAGCGCACGCCACCTCCGGCGTCCGGTCCTCTCCTCCTCGGCTTCCCCACCCTGCTGTGCGCGCATCCGGTCTCCGATCTCCTGGGGCGGCCCCCTCCACCCCGTTAGATGCCGAAGCGGCCGTCCTTTGGACGGGCGAGATCGGTGTGATCATGTTCATATCGGGCGGGGGAACCGAACCGCACCCGGAAGATCCGCGCCCTGACCGGGGGCTTCGCACCGCACCCCCGGCGGCCTACCGCCACAATGGCGCCATGAGGTTGATCCACACCCTGATCGGCGTGCTGCTGCTCCTGCTCGTCGTGGGCAGCATCCTGCGCACCCTGGTCGTCCCCCGCGGGCTCTACTCGGCCCTGGTGTTCCGGCTCTGGGCGCTGCTGCGCACCGTACTGCGGCTGTGGGCCACCCCCTTCGGCACCTACCGGGCCCAGGACCGCGCCCTGACCTGGCTCGCCCCGCTGGTGCTGCTCGGCATGCTCACGGTCTGGCTCAGCGGGATGCTGCTCGCCTACACCCTGCTGCTGCACGGCACCTCGGAGCTCAGCTGGTCGATCTCCATCCGGGAGGCCGGCTCCAGCCTCTTCACCCTCGGCTACGCGAGCGGCGAGCGCCTCCAGCTGTCCGCGATCGACTTCATGGCCGCCGCCAGCGGCCCGCTGGTGATCGCCCTGCAGATCGCCTACCTGCCCACCCTGTACGCGGCCTACCAACGGCGCGAGACCGAGGTGACGCTGCTGCAGTCCCGGGCCGGCGAACCCGCCTGGGGCCCGGAGCTGCTCGCCCGGCAGTCCCTGGTCGACACCGAGACCGCCCTCCCCCAGCTCTACCGCGACTGGGAGCGGCTGGCCGCCGACATCGGCGAGAGCCACTCCAACTACCCGGTGCTGCTGGCCTTCCGCTCCCCCCAGCCCAACCGCAGCTGGGTGGTCGGGCTGATCGCGGTGATGGACGCCGCCGCCCTCCACCTCGCCCTCTGCCCGCAGTCCGCGCCGCCCGAGGCCCGGCTGGTGATCCGGGCCGGCTTCACCGCGATGCGCGACATCGGCCGCTCGCTGCGGATCGACTTCGACGCCGACCCGGCCCCGGACACCCCGATCCGCCTCAGCTACGCCGAGTACCTGGGCGCCGTCGCGATGATCACCGCGGCGGGCTTCCCGCGCGAACGCCCGGTCGAGGACGCCTGGCGGCACTTCCGCGGCTGGCGGGTCAACTACGAGGCCCTGGCCTACGAACTGGCCCGCCGCGGCGACGCCGTCCCCGCCCTGTGGACCGGCCCGCGCGACTTCCGCGCCCCCGTCATCCCGCCGGCCCGCCCCACCGACCGCCGCCCGGAGTCCACCGCGCCCGGCCTGCCGCCGGCCTGAGCGATCGCGCCGGCCCGCGAAGTTCCCGGCTCGGCCGCCGTCCGGGCCGCCCTCGACGCCGACCACCCGCTGCCCGCCGGTACGGTCCGCTACCCGGCGCCGTTCGGCATCTGACGGACGGATGGCGGTGGGGGGGGCGCCCCCGCCCCCCCCCCCCCCCCCCCCCCCCCCCCCCCCCCCCCCCCCCCCACCCCCCCCCCCCCCCCCCCCCCCCCCCCCCCCCCCCCCCCCGCGCCCAGAGCACTTGATCCCGGCTCAGACCGCGACCGGGCCGCCGACGGCCAGCGACCGCTCGGCACCCGCCAGCACCTCCACCACCCGCAGGCCGAAGTCCGCCCCGCAGGGGTGCGCCTCGCCGGAGGCGGCGGAGGCCAGCAGGGCGTCCACCGCCCGGTGCAGGGCCACCGTCGGGCCCTCGCCGCGCTCGGGCAGCCGAGCCACCCCGTGCTCGCCGCGCAGCTCCATCGCGACGCCGCCGCCCGCGCGCGGGGCGGTCAGGCTCAGCGCCAACGTGCTGGAGGCGCCGCCGGCGTGCCGGAGCACCAGGTGGACGGTGTCCAGCGGCCCGGCGACGGCCGTGACCTCGGTCGCGTCACCCAGCACCGGCAGCAGTACGGACAGCGCGTGCGGGCCGACGTCCCACAGCGCGCCCTTGTCCCGGCGCCAGGGCGAGGCCGCGTACGGGCTGGTGCTGCCCGGGGCGAACACCGAGCCGAGCCAGTCCGAGCGGCCGGTGAACCAGCCGCCGAGCCCGGCCTGCCGCTCGATCCACGGGATCTGCTCGCCGCCGAAGCGGACGGTGAAGAACACCACCGAGGCGAGGCGGTGGGCGCGCACCGCCTCGGCCACCGCCCGGGCGTCCGGCACCGTGAACGCGACCGGCTTGTCCAGCAGCAGGTGGCAGCCGGCCCCGGCGGCCCGGACCGCGAGTCCTGCCTGGACGGACGGCGGCAGGGCGATGGAGACGGCGTCCACCTCGGCCAGCAGCCGGTCCAGGTCGCCGTACCCGGGCACGCCGTGCGCGGCGCCCAGCGCCTCGGCGGCCTCCGGACGGCGGCCCCAGACGCCGGTGAACTCCAGCCCGGGGTGCTCGGCGAGCACGGGTGCGTGCACCCGCTCCGCCCAGGTGCCGGTGCCCAGCAGTCCGATCCGCACGTTGTCTCCGTTCCTCGGTGTGCCGCGCGGGCCGGGCGTCCGGCTGCCGCAGCCGGGCGCGTTCCCGCAGGTCAGCCCCGAGCGTAGCGGCAGCTCGGCTGCGCCCGTGGCGGGGCGGGCGTCCCGGCGCGGGCGGCCCGGCGCGGGCGGCCCGGTGTTGGCCCACGGGCGGGCAGGCCCGGTGCGGGCGGGGCCGGGCACAACGCGAAGGAGCCGACCCGCGGCCTGGCCGTGGGTCGGCTCCTTCGCGGCCGCCCCGGTGGGCGGCCGTACGGTGTCACTCGGCGACGGGCGCCTTCGCCGACGCCGCGGCAGTGCCGGCCTCGGCGGCCGCTGCGGCCTTGGCCGCCTCCTCCGCCTCGATCCTGGCGTGGGTCTTGGCCGCACGGCGCTTCATCACCCAGGCCGAGATCGCCCCGATCACCACGGCGGCCGCGAGGCCCGCCCAGGAGAACCGGGACAGCCAGGGCTCGATGGCCTTGCCGACCTTGTAGACCAGCAGGGTCGTGCCGCCGGCCCAGATCACGCCGCCCAGCACGTTGGCGATCAGGAACTTCCAGTACGGCATCCGGAGGGCGCCCGCGAGCGGACCTGCGAAGATGCGCAGCAGGGCGATGAAGCGGCCGAAGAAGACCGCCCACATGCCCCACTTCTGGAAGGAGCGCTCGGCGGTGGCGAGGTGGGAGGGCCCGAAGTGCTTGGGGAACTTCCGCCCGAGCTTCTCGAACAGCGGCTTGCCGCCCTTGCGGCCGATCGAGTAGCCGATCGAGTCACCGATGATCGCGCCCGCGATCGCGCAGATCGCGATCCCCCACGGGCTCACCACACCCTTGACCGACATCAGGGACGCCGTGACCAGCGCGATCTCGCCGGGCAGCGGGATGCCCAGCGACTCGATCCCGATGATCAGGCCGATCAGGGCGTACACCGCGGTCGGTGGGACGCTCTCGATCCAGGCGTCGATGTGCAAGGCCAGTACCTCCGTGGCAGGTCGGTCCGGGGTCGGCTCCCCGTGGAGCCGCACGCCCGTCCCGGCGGTTGTCCGATGGCGGCACCCTGGCCGCTCCCCCGGGGCGCAGCCTAACGTGCCGGGCGGCCCGTCCCCCTGGCCGATCACCCGTCGTTACGACGTACGCCCCGCCCCCCATAGTTCCAGGTCGACCGGCATTTCCTCAAGATTCGGTAAAACGCAGTGCGACGACCGACGGACGCTGCTTGATCACCCGCGCGAGCGGCAGCACGGCGCGCAGCAGGCCGCGCCCGCCCTCCGGGTACACCTCCCGCACGCCGGTGACCGCCGGGTGGGCCTGCGCCAGCTTGCCGAGCTCGTCGGCGTCCATGCCGAAGGGCATCGGCGGGGCCTGGTAGTGGCGGTCCCGCAGCTTCCCCGCCACGGCCCGGCGGGCGGCCCAGCGCGGCACCGCGTCCAGCACCAGCGCGCCGCCCGGGAAGCGCTCGGCGCAGCCGGCGATCAGCGCCCGGACCTCGTCCGGGCGCAGGTACATCAGCAGGCCCTCGGTGGTGATCAGCACGCCGCGGGCCGGGTCCGGGTCGACCTCGTCCATCCAGCGCGGGTCGGTGGCCGAGCAGGCGAGGATCCGGTGGCGCTCGTCCGGCGGCAGCAGCTGCTCGCGCAGCCGGGCGGTCTCGGGCAGGTCGACGGACAGCCAGCTCGCCCGGCCGTTGTCGACCCGCCAGGCCTGGGTCTCCAGCCCGTCGCCGAGGCCGACCACGGTGCCCCGCGGGCAACGGTCCAGGAAGTCCGCGACCTCCCGGTCGAAGCAGGCTGCCCGCAGTGCCTGCAGCTGGCTCACCAGCGGCGACTGCCCGAACCGGTCGGCGAACGGGAAGTCGATCCGCTCCACCAGCTCCACCGCCACCGGATCGTGCAGCACCGTGTCGGGCCGCCGGGCCTCCACCGCCCGGTGCCACAGCGTCCACAGCGCCGTCTCCGGCACCTTCCCCAACTCCGGCCGTTCCCCGCCACCGCTCAACGCTCGCTCCTTCGGACGTGCACCGTGCTCCGGCATGAACCCGCCGATTCTGACACCCGCCCCGCGCCGCCCCTTCCGGCGACGCGCCGCGACGCGGAGCGGGACGTCAGTGGCGGAACACTCCAAGATCGACTCGTGATCGTTGTGCCCGGTGACGGCCGCTGCCCGCCTCCGCGCTGTCCCAGACTGAACAGCACGCGGCACCGCCTCCGGCCGCCGCCTCCGACTTCCGGCCCACCCAAGGACTGCCATCGTGAGCGAGCGCGTTCTCACCCCCCGCAACCGGGGGTTCCTCTTCCTCGACTCCCACCCGGCGGGCTGCGCGCGACTGGTGGCCGGCCTGTGGCAGGACTGCCCGGACCCGGACCGACTCCCGGACGGCGAAGGGCCGGTGGCCCTGATCATCGGCTCGTCCGCCGGGTACGGTCTGGCGGCCACCGTCGCCGGGCTCAAGCGGGCCGGCATCCGCGGCATCCTGGTCTCCTTCGAGAAGGGACCCACCGAGCGGCGCACCGCCACGGCCGGCTGGTACCGCACCGCCGCCACCGCCGAACTGGCCCGCGCCGCCGGGCGGGACGTGGTCCTCCTCAACGGCGACGCCTTCTCCGACGCGATGAAGGACCAGGTCGCCGAGCTGATCGAGCAGCGCTTCGGCGGCCGGCTCGACCACCTGGTCTACTCGGTGGCCGCGCCCCGGCGCACCGACCCCGACACCGGCGCCGGCTACGCCTCCGTCCTCAAGCCGATCGGCCGGGCCGATCGCACCAGGACCCTCGTCTTCGACGACCAGGGCCGCCCCGAGGTGCGCGAGGTCGAGACCGGACCGGCCGAGGGCGACGACATCGAGCAGACCGTGGCCGTGATGGGCGGGGCGGACTGGGAGCGCTGGATCGACCAGCTCTCCGCCCGGGGGCTCCTCGGCAAGGGCTTCACCACCGCCGCGCTCTCCTACATCGGCTCCCCGCTGACGGCGGCGATCTACCGGCAGGGCACCATCGGCGCGGCCAAGGCCCACCTGGAGGCCACCGCCCGCGCCCTGGACGAGCGGCTCGGCAAGGCGGTCGGCGGACGGGCCGTCACCTCCGTCAACGGCGCCGCCGTCACCCAGTCCTCCACCGCCGTCCCCGGCATCGCCCTCTACACCGGGCTGCTGCGCGGCGTCCTCGGCGCGGGCATGGTCCCGCCGGTGCACCAGCTCGCCACCCTGTGGGACCAGCTCACCGGCGCCGCCCCGCTCCTCCTGGACGACGAGGGCCGGGTCCGGCTGGACGGCTGGGAGCTCGCCGACGACGTCCAGGCGGCCGTCGCCGAACGCTGGGCGGCCGCCACCACCGACACCGTGGCCGAACTCGCCGACCTCGACTGGTTCCACGCCGAGGTCCAGCGCCTCTACGGCTTCGCCGTGCCGGGCGTCGACTACTCCGCCCCGGTAGCCACCGACGTCCCGTGGCCCGGCCCGGTGTCCTGACCCGGCCGGGCGTCCCGACCCGGCCGGGCTCAGCCCACGCTGAACGCGCCGTCCGGCGGGGGCGGCGAGTCGGTGGCCTCGGCGTCGGTGACCGGGGCCGTCCGGCCGACCAGGGCGGCCAGCTCCGCGCCGTCGGTGAGCCGGGCCGGGAAGATGTCGCCCGCCAGCAGCCGGGTCAGCTCCGCCACCGGCAGCGGCGCGGTGGAACCGGCCAGCATGATGTTGCCGTACCGGCGCCCGCGCAGCACCGGGGCCTCCGCCACCAGGCAGACGTACGGGAACACCGCCCGCACCGTGGCCGCCTGGGCCTTGGCGAAGGCCAGCGGCGGGCCGTCCGCCAGGTTGGCCGCGTAGCAGCCGCCCGGGCGCAGCGCCGCCGCGGCCAGCCGCAGGAACTCCACCGAGGTGAGGTGCGCCGGGGTGCGGGAGCCGTGGAAGACGTCCGCGATCAGCAGGTCCTGGGAGTCGGCGGGGGTGGCCGCCAGGGCCGCCCGGGCGTCGCCGACCGTCGCGGTGACGTCCGCGCCGGGGCCCTGCCAGGGCAGGTGCTCGGCGACCAGCTCCAGCAGCGGCCCGTCCACCTCCACCACCCGCTGCCGCGAACCGGGGCGGGTGGCGGCCAGGTAGCGCGGCATGGTGAGCGCGCCGCCGCCCAGGTGCAGCACGTCCAGCGGCCGGCCGGCGGGCGCCAGGGCGTCGGCGAGGTGGCCGAGTCGACGGGTGTACTCGAACTCCAGGTGGGTCGGGTCGGCGAGGTCGACGTACGACTGCGGGGTGCCGTCCAGGGTGAGCAGCCAGCCGCCGTCCCGGTCGATGTCCGGCATGAGCTTGGCGAAGCCCAGGTCGGTGGCCCGCCCGACCGGCACCGGCTCGTCCGCCTCCACCGGCTCGTCCGCCCGCCCGTCCGCGCGCCCGTCCACCGGCCCGTCCGTCACTCGGGCTCCCCCACCGGGCGCACGTCCAGGTAGGCCGCCAGCCAGCGGTCCAGCTCGGCGAACACCTCGGTCCGGGCCTGCTCGCCGGACAGCACCAGGTCGTGCAT
Source organism: Kitasatospora sp. NPDC029367 (assembly GCF_055569135.1). NCBI lineage: Bacteria > Bacillati > Actinomycetota > Actinomycetes > Kitasatosporales > Streptomycetaceae > Kitasatospora > Kitasatospora sp. NPDC029367. The sequence continues at coordinate 6,461 of NZ_JBVHYH010000086.1, read as the reverse complement.
GCCGCCCTCGATCCGCACCACGGTGACGTGCCGGCCCAGCCTCGGCCCCTGCGCGGCGATGTCGTCGGCGCGCAGCACCCCGTCGGCGTGGTGCAGGGCGTTGTGCCACTTGGTGGTGGAGACCGACCGGGTGGAGGCCATCAGCAGCACCGGCACGTCGATCCCCAGCCCGCGCCGCAGCTGCCGGTGCCCCTGGTGGATCGCGGCCAGCCAGCCCGCGTACAGCGGGAAGCCCTCGGCCGGCTTGAGGGCGAGGTCGAAGTCCCACTCGCCCTTGTGGTCCTTGTGCAGGCTGTGGGTGTAGTGCGGGTTCAGTGAGGACGGCAGGATCCGGGTCGGCTTCATCCGCCCGAGCGCCGTCACCACCGGCCCGCCCGCGGTCCGCACGGCCGCCCCGGCGGGCATCGACAGGAACGGGCTGTTCAGGAACAGCCCGTCCACCACCCCGCGCCCGGCCCGGCGGCCCGCCCACAGGGCCCCCACCAGCCCGCCGGTGGAGTGCCCGTTCAGCAGCAGCTGCCGGTGCCCGTCCACCTCCCGGATGATCCGCACCGCCTCGTCGATCTCCTCGTCGTACTCGGCGAGGTCGCGGACGAAGTTCGGCGACTGGTGCGGCCGCAGCGAGCGCCCGTACTTGCGCAGGTCCAGGGCGTAGAAGGAGAACCCGAGCGCGGTGTAGTGGTCCGCCAGGTTGGTCTGGAAGAAGTAGTCGTTGTACCCGTGGACGTACAGCACCGCCCGCTCCGCGCCCGGCACCAGCCGCCGCACCAGCGTCGCGCAGACCGCGCCCTCGTCATCGGGCCGCAGCGTCAGCTCGGCCGCCTCGTAGGGGGCACCCAGGATGTCTTCCCGAAACTCCATCTGCCGCCGCACCCGTCCCTCTGCTCCGCCCGCCCTTCCGGCAGGTCACCACCCGTTCCGCCCCCGACCATACCGGCCGGTAGCCCGGACCCGCGCGGCAGCCGCCCCGAGGTGCTCCGGGGCGGACGGCGCCAGGCCGGTGTGCCGATGGTCGGCGGCTGGGGGCCGCCCGCACGGTCGCGGTCCCGGCCTGGACGAGGGTGCCCCGGATGTCGCCCTCGCGGATGCGGTCGGATGCGGTCGTGCACCGCGCAGGGGCAGCCGTCCGCGCTTCCCGGCCGCTTCGCGTGCGCCTGCTGTGCGCCGGTGCTCGTGTGGAACGCTTCCCGGACGGACACGGCGAGTTGGGGAGTCTGCATGCAGCACGGGCACATCGATCCGTCGCTCTACCGTTCGGCGGCCGAGGCGATCGCGGCGCCGCCGGAGAAGCTGGCGTACGTGGCCGGGTTCGACCGGGCGGGCCGGCAGCCGGATGCCCTGCTCACGGTGGACACCGACCCGGCCTCGGCGAGCTACGGGACGGTGCTCAACTTCTCCGAACTGCCGACGCTGGGCGACGAGTTGCACCACTTCGGCTGGAACGCCTGCTCCAGCGCGCTGGCGCACGCCTGCCACGAGAACCCGGAACGGCGGTTCCTGCTCCTCCCGGGGCTGCGGTCGTCGCGGCTGCACGTGATGGACACCCGGCCGGACCCGGTGCGGCCGCGTCTGGTCAAGACGGTCGAGGCCAAGGAGCTTGCCGCCAGGGCGGGTTACTCGCGTCCGCACACCCTGCACTGCGGCCCGGAAGGCGTCTTCCTGTCCTGCCTGGGCGCGGGTGACGGCGGGGACGGGCCCGGCGGGGTGGCGCTGCTGGACCACACCACCTTCGAGGTGCTGCGCCCGTGGGAGACGGAGCGCGGACCGCAGCACTTCGCGTACGACGTCTGGTGGCACCTGGGCACGGGCGTGGGGGTGACCAGCGAGTGGGGCACCCCGTGGATGGTCGAGGACGGGGTGCTGCCCGAGCAGTTGCTCGCCCGCAAGTACGGGCACGCGCTGCACTTCTGGGAGCTGGGCACCGGTCGGCACCTCCAGCGGGTCGACCTGGGCGACCAGTACCAGATGGTGCTGGAACTGCGCCCCGCGCACGACCCGCAGGCGGAGTGGGGCTTCGCCGGGGTGGTGGTGAACGTGGCGGACCTCTCCTCCTCGGTCTGGCTCTGGTACCGGGAGGGCCCGGCGTTCACCGCCCGCAAGGTGATCGAGATCCCGGTCGAGCCCGCCCGGGCGGAGGAACTCCCGCCCGTACTACGGCCGTTCGGGGCGGTGCCGCCGCTGGTGACCGACCTCAACCTGTCGGTGGACGACCGCTGGCTGTACGTGTCGGCCTGGGGCACCGGCGAGCTGTTCCAGTACGACGTGTCGGACCCGTTCCACCCCCGGCTCACCTCCTCCGTCCGCCTCGGCGGCGTCGCCGCCCGCACTCCGCACCCGGCCGAACCGGAGCGGCCGCTGAGCGGGGCGCCGCAAATGGTGGAGATCAGCCGGGACGGGCGGCGGCTCTACCTCACCAACTCGCTCTACGGCGCCTGGGACGACCAGTTCTACCCGGACGGCATCGAACCGTGGATGGTCAAGCTGGACGCCGACCCGGAGGCCGGCGGCCTGAGCGTCGACGAGCGGTTCTTCCCGCACGGCGCCGACTTCCGCGGCCTGCGCGTCCACCAGACCCACCTGGCGGGCGGGGACGCCTCCTCGGACTCGTACTGCTACCGGTGAGTCCCAACGCTCGGCGGTCCACCGGTGGACCGCCCCGTCGAACCGGACCCGCTCCAACGGGAGCCCCGCCGCGAGGAGTTCGGAGCGCACCGCGGCGGTCATCCCGGCCGGGCCGCTGACGCAGGCGAGGTGCTCGCGGCGCCCGGCCCGGGCAGGGCGGAGCGCCCCGCGCACCCGGTGCTCTCCCACCACCGGTGCGCGGGGCGCCGCGGGTGACCCCCGGCGGGCCCTCGCCCTCGGGCCGCAGCCCGGATACCGCAGCCCACGGGCCGCAACCCCCAGGCAGCAGCCCCCGGCCCGCACCCCGCAGGCCATGCGCCGCTGCCCGGAGGCCGCCGTCCTCAGACCCCGGCCGCCCCTGCTCCGGCCCCGGCCCCGGCCCCCGCCCGGCGCGCGGCGCGCCGGTCCTCCCGCCGCTGCCTCCCACGGCGCAGCGGCTGGTCGGGCACCCACCCGAAGGTCAGACAGGCGCCCACGACCCCGAGCAGCATCCCGATCAGGAAGCCGCCCAGGTTGGAGGTCACCCAGCTGCCCAGCGAGGCGAGCGCGGCGAGGATCGAGTAGAACAGCCGCTGGGTCGGGTTGAACAGGATCAGCAGGCCGCACAGCAGCATCACCGACGGCACCAGGTACCCGGCCAGGCCCACCAGTGAGATGTGCAGCAGGACGGGTAGCGGGGCCCACAGGGTGAACAGGATCTCGGCGCCGCCGAGGGTCACCAGCAGCCCGCCCCAGAACGGCCGGTTACCCCGCCAGTCGCGCCTGACCGGGCCCGCGGGGCTCGCGGGCGCAGCGGCCGCGGCGGCGGCTCCGGCGGGAGCGACGGCCCCTGCGGGAGCTGCGGCGGGGCCGGCGACGGGGGCGGCGGTCGCGGGGGTGGCGGCGGCCGTCCCCGCGGCCACCTCCTCCTCGGTCCGCTCGGCGGCGCCCTCGCCGGTCGCGGCCGGCTCCGGTACGGACTCCGTCATGTTCAGCAGCCCTTGGAGCTGAAGCTCAGCCGGAGGTTGGGCAGCTTGAACCCGACGGCGGTGCTCGCGTAGTTGTGCTGGTTGAGGTTGGACAGCGTGACGTGGTCGGCCTGCTGGCCGAAGACGCCCGGCTGGCCCTTCCCGACCGGGCCGGCCTTGGTGTAGGTGCTGGCGTCGCCGCCGATCTCGATGTTCTTGAACTCCGCGTCGCCGGACAGCAGATCGGAGTCGGTGGTGAGGTCGGAGGCGGACACCGGGGTGCCCTTGTCGCCCGCGTGGATCACCAGGTTGACGCCACCGAGGTCGACGCTCTGGCACAGGTTGGTGATCTGGGCGGTCTTGATCGCCGACACCGCGACCAGGACCTGCCCGCCGGTGCTGCCGGCGTTGGGGCTGTCCGGGATCATCGAGTCCAGCGAGCCGAACTGGGCGAAGCCCTCGCCGTCGAGCTTGTCGGCGGTGATGGTGAACGGCATGCCGGAGATGGAGAACTGCGCGGCGAGCACGCCCTGGGCGGTGAGGGTCATCAGGATGCCCCCGACCGCGACGGCCGGTACGGCCATCAGGGCGGAGCGCTTCATGCGGACCCGTCCCCTTCTCCTCCCGGTCGGCGTCTGCGGGGTCTCCGCCGCGGCGGCGGCTTCCTCGGACATGGCCATGTGTGCTCCCTGTGGGTGGAATGGGTGTGCAGGCAGCTGGCACGTTGTCCTGGCGCGGACAGCGTTCCGCGCCCCGAGCGGGGCCGTCCGCCCCTCGGCAGCGGGGCGGGTCCGTTCGGAGCGCGTTGAGTAACTGGGAAGCTACTGCCCGGTATTCGCCGGGTCAATACGGGTGCACGAAGGATCTTCACCAATCCTCCGGGCCGGGCCCTCCAGCCGGTCGGCCGCTTCGTCCGGCCCGAGGAACGGCGCGAGGCAGAACATGCTCAACACCGGTAGCAGATCCGGCAGTTCATCGGTACGGCCGGAGGAGATCCGCCGGTAGACCGCGCTGTAGACGCCGCCCACCACGGCATCGACCATCTCCTGCACCCTTACCCCGCCCGGGAGTTGTGGCACCTCGGCGAAGAACGCCCGGAACCGGCTGAGCAGTTGTTCCCGCTCACGACGACCGGCCGGGCCGACCGCCTCGATCTCGATCACCGCCATGACCGCGAAGGACGGTGTCCCGGCGAGGAGTTGGAGCATCGCGCCGAGCGCCTGCCGGATCCCGGAGCACCAGTCGGATTCGGCCGCGAAGGCCGCCGCCATCCGCCGGATCACCACCCCGGTGCCGTACCGGTGCGCGGCCAGGAAGGCGTCCTCCTTGCCGCTGAACAGCTCGTAGAAGACCGGCCTGGTCACGCCCGCCGCGCGGCAGATGTCGCTCACCGTCGCGTGCTGGTAGCCGCGTTCGGCCACCGTCCGGACCAGGCCGTCCAGCAGCCGTTCGCGCTGGGTCGCGGCGACCACCCCGGCGGGCTGCCGGCGCGGCCCCGGTTTGATCGACCTGGCCGGATCCCGGCCGGTCCGGGCACCCGGCAGCAGGATCAGGTCGGCACTCCGGAGGTGTTTGGGATCCATCACCAACTCCTGTGTCCTGTATTGACATTGACGTAACGCCGGGTTTACAACACTGCCAGGTTTCCAATCGGTCGGCGCGCAGGCCGCGACCGGTCGGATCCAGGGGCTCCGACGGCCCCGGGCGAGCCGCCCGGACCGCCGGACCAGGGCGGGAGCCGGGCCCGCGGCGGTGGCAGCCGCCGACGTGCACCCCGCGAGACCGCACGTCCGCACGGCCCCGCGCCGTGCCGCCGTACCCGGACCGCCCCACCACGGAGCCACCGCACCAGCGTCGCAGCGCCGCACCAGTACCTCTGCACCTGTACCGCTGCACCAGTACCTCTGCTACCGCTGCACCGGTACCGCTGCACCGCTGCACGAACACCGTCGTACCCCAGGAGCGGGCCCGTGGCGCCGGGCCCGCCCGCACCCGTGGTCCGACAGGGCTCCCGGTACGCCATGCACCTCCCCCGTCGTGCACACCACCACACCCGCACGCCGGGATTCCCCCACCCGTCTCCGGACGGAGAGAGGCACCCTCATGCGCATCCGTCGCACGCTCGCAGCCGCATCCCTCGCCGCCTTCGCCCTCACCGGTGCCGCCGTCGCACCGGCCCAGGCCGCCTCCCCCGCCGTCCTCACCCAGGGCAGCGCCGGCGGCCCGGCCATCGCCGTCGGCGACACCCTGGTCGCCAACCTGGCGCCCGGCACCGCCGCGACCTTCACCAACGGCGCGGGCAGCACCAGCGGGGTGAGCTGTGCCAGCTCCTCGTTCTCCGCGACCGTGACGTCCAACCCGACCGCGCCCGGCAGCGCGACCGAGCAGCTCAACAGCCAGTCCTTCGGCTCCTGCACCTCCAACGTCATCGGCGTCCGGAGCGTGAAGAGCGTCACGGCCACCAGCCTGCCGTACACCAACACCGTCACCTCGGGCGGCGGCGCCTCGCTCAACGGCACCAGCGCCGGCCCGGTGGGCATCACCGTGGTCCTCAACACCCTGCTGGGCACCGTCAACTGCGTCTACCAGAGCCCCAGCGGCATCACCGGCTCCACCTCGAACAGCGGCAACAGCATCAGCTTCTCCAACCAGGCCGCCAACCTGGTCTCCGGCCCCGGTCTGTGCTTCTCGACCGGCTACTTCAGCGCCACCTACGGCCCGGTCACCGACAGCTCGGTCGCCGGCAGCCCCGCCCTCTACGTCAACTGACGCCCCGGGCACACGGATCCAGCCGAGCGGGGTGAAGCGGGGGGGCGCACCCCCCCGCCACCCCCCCCCACCCCAGGCGCCCCCCCGGAAACCCCCCAACAACCCCCGAACAAACCCCCGACA
>NZ_JBVHYH010000085.1:0-36421 GCF_055569135.1 Kitasatospora sp. NPDC029367 | reverse complement strand
CAGCCTTCGGCCGGGAGGTGCCCCCATCCTCCGCCTTGCGATGCACGCACCCTGACGCCGCGGTCTGGTCCGACCTGATCCACAAGACACGCCCTGACCCGGGGCTCGCGCCCGCCGACCGGCCTCACGGGCGGGCGAGGCGGGTCGGCAGGCGAGGGCCGGTCGGCGGGCGCGTGGTTGCCCGCCAACGGTCAGTCATGCGGGCGCCCCCACGGGGCGAAGGTCAGCGGCGGGTTGGCGTTGCGCACCAGGGTCCTGGCCTGCTCCGGCCACCAGGCGCCGGCCGCCGGGTCGACGGTGCCGTACTCGGGGTCGACGGTGCCGCCGGGGATGTTGCGGTTGCACTGGCCGTCCGACTGGCCGACGGTCTTGATCCACAGATAGGCGTCGACCAGCGGGGTTCCCGTGTTCGCGGTGGGCCGGTCGCCGAGGCCCCGGCCCGGCGGGTTGCACCAGGTCTGCGGGTCTCCGGCGTACTTGCCGGCCGGCGGGGTCCAGGGGCCCTGCCCGTTGCGCCCGGTGTCGACGACGAAGTGGGTGAGCTCGTTCACCGGCGGGGTGCCGACGTTCTGCTGGTACCACTGGTCGGTCCAGTGCCAGGTGCCGGGGTCGTCCACGTCGACCGCGTTGCCCGGTTTCCCGTCGTTGGGCGCGGCCGGCGAGTAGTACTGGCCGGCGCACAGGTCGGTGCGCCCGCGCGCGGACTCCGGCCCCTTGGTGGTGTACCAGAGGCAGTTGGACACCCAGGTGCCGTAGCGGTCGGACGGGCCGGTGGCGAAGAAGTTGGAGACGTTCAGCGAGAAGCCCTGGGCGTGTTCGACACCCGCGTCCAGCAGTCGCTTGGTGGCGGTGCCGACGCTCTGCCAGTGGCTGTTGCCCGCGTCGACGTAGACCACCGTGCCGGGCTGCCGCTCCAGGGCGTCGATGCCGTGGCGGAGGTCCGCGATGCGTCCGGCCGTGATCGCGCCCGTGGGGTCGGTGGTCGGGGAGCAGTCGGAGGGCAGGTTGGCGAGGGCGTCCGGTTCGAGGACGATCACGGCCTTGCTCCTGCCGATGCCGCGGGCCAGGGCCGAGATCCACGCCTGGTACTCCGCGTCGGACTGCGCTCCTCCGCTGGAGTACTGGGAGCAGTCCCGCAGCGGGACGTTGTAGGCCACGATGACCGGGACGGTGCCCGTCGCGGCGGCGCGGCGGACCAGGGTACGGGCCCGGGACTCCACCTCCGCGGGCGTGCCGTCGGTGAACCAGACGGCCTCCGGCCAGCTGGCGAGCTGGGCCATGGCGGTGGCGCCCGCGAGGTCGCCCTCCAGCAGCGAGCGGACGGCCTGCTTCGCGGCGTCGCTGTCCGGCTGGACGTAGAACCGGGTGTCGGCGGGCAGGGTGTGGCCGGAGGCCGGCCGGTCCTGCGCCTGCGCCTGCGCCTGGCCCGGTACGGCGAGCGAGGTCAGCAGGGCGGCCAGCGCAACCGGGACCAACGGGCGGGGGATGGTGCGAGGTCTCATCGGTTTCCTCAGGTGGGCCGCCCGGGGCCGGACAGGGCCAACAGCCGGCCCCGGGCGGGTGGATGTGATCCGGCGTCAGTAGCCGTAGATCAGCTTGTAGGCGACGTCGGGCACGAACTGCCCGGCGGTCGATCCGCTGCCGGTGCCGCAGTTGCCGTCGGACTCGCCGGGGGACTTGACCCACAGCAGCATCTCGGGGCCACCGCCGGCGCGGGTGGTGGGCGTGCCGATCCGGCGCCCGGGCGGGTTGCACCAGGTGCCGTCCGACCCGTTGCCGTTGCGGCTGGTGTCGACCACGTACGGCTTGGTGTACCCGTACGAGGACTTCAGCGCCGCGCTGACGTCGTTGCCGTAGGCGGTGTTCTGCCCCGTGGGGTAGAAGTTCGAGACGTTCAGCGAGAACCCGTGGGCCCCCGCCACTCCGGCGTCGGCCAGCAGCCTGGCCATGGCGGGGGCGCTCAGCCAGCCGGGGTTCCCGGCGTCCAGGTAGACCCAGGTGTTGGGGGCCTTGGCGTTGAACTGGGCGACGGCGTTGCGCAGCATGGCGTTGCGCTCGGAGATCTGGGCGGGCGTCATGCAGCTCTCGTGCCCGAGCGCGTCGGGTTCGAGGACGACCAGGGCGGGCCGGTTGCCGATGCCGCCGGCGAACGCGGCGATCCAGGTGTCGTAGTCGGCGGCGGAGCCCGCCCCGCCGCCGGACTGCCCGGCGCAGATGTCCCGGTTGGGGATGTTGTACGCCACCAGGATCGGCAGCTTCCCGGCGGAGGCGGCGGCTCCGACGTACGCGCCGGTGGCGGTCCCGATGGGGCCGCTCCAGTTCCCGAACCAGTGCGCGGCCGGCACGTTGGCGATCGAGGACCGGATGGCGGCGGTCCGGCCGTCCCCGGGGTGGGAGTTGACCCACTGCTGGGCGCTGGAGTCGGGGTCGGCGTAGAAGCCGCTGGTCATGCTGGTGGGGTCGGCCGCGTGGGCGGTTCCCGGGTCGAGCCCGACCAGGAGGGCGGTCAGCGTGGGTGCGATGAGCAGAGCCGTGCGGCGGCGTGGGCGGCGCATGGGGCTTCCTCCGCTTGGGGTGGGGTGGGGGAGGTGGAAGCGCTTCCATTGGCCAGATGATTGGGCGTCCCTGAGGCGATGTCAAGGGACCTCGTTTTACTTTTCCTTGGGCCCGAATCGCTATACAGTCCGGACTGGAAGCGCTTCCAGTCTGGCTGGATGTGAACGGTAACATTGTGCAACGGCTTCAAGTCGAGGTGAAGACACGATGAGGGACGATCCGACGCCCCGAAGGCCCACCCTGGACGAGGTCGCCGAGCGGGCGGGCGTGTCCCGCACCGCGGCGTCCAGGGTGCTGAACAACGCCCCGAACGTGAGCCGCGCCAAGCGCGAGGCGGTCCTGAGCGCGATCAGCGAGCTCGGGTACGTCCCCAACCCGACGGCCCGCGCCCTGGCCACCCAGCAGGCGGGGGCCGTGGCACTGATCATCTCCGGGGAGGACCCGGCGGTGCTGGCCGACCCGTTCTACGGACAGGTCATCGCGGGCGCCTCGACCGTCCTGGAGGAGACCGACCTGCACCTGGTGCTGTGCCTGGCGACCTCCGCCCGGGGGCAGGTCCGGGTCAGGCAGCTGCTGCGGGCGCGGGCGGTGGACGGGGTGATGCTGATGTCCCTGCGCGGGGACGATCCGCTGACCGGCCTGGCCCTGGCCGCCGGCGTCCCCGCCGTCTTCGGGGGAAAGCCGCTGCACCGCGAGGTCCCGTACTACGTCGACGTGGACAACGTGCTCGGCGCCCGGCAGGCGACCGAGCACCTGATCTCCCGCGGCCGCACCCGGATCGCGACCCTCACCGGACCGCTGGACACCGAGGTCGGCCAGGCCCGCAGGCGCGGCTACCTGGAGGCCATGACCCTCGCGGGCCTCCCCTACCGGGCGGAGGAGGGCGGCGACTTCACCGAGCGCGGCGGGGTCGTGGCCATGGAGGCGCTGCTGGCCCGCCATCCGGACCTGGACGCGGTGTTCGCCGCCAACGACAACATGGCGGCCGGAGCCCTGCGGGTGCTGCACCGTGCGGGCCGGGCCGTTCCGGCCGAGGTCGCCGTGGCCGGGTTCGACGGTCTGACGGTGTCCGAGAACACCGAGCCGCCGCTGACCACGGTCCACCAGCCGATACGGAACCTCGGCCGGGAGATGACCCGCATGCTGCTCGCGCTGATCGCGGGCGAGCGCCCGAGCCCGCTGATCCTGCCCACCACACTGGTCCAGCGCGACTCCACCTGACCCGCCGCCGTCGCACCGCCCGCCCCACCGCACCCAACCGCACCCCACCGCAACCGACCGCCGACCCACCGCTGCGCCGCCTCTGCAGCCCGGCCGGTCGGCCGCGCGCCCGACCGGCCGCACGACAGCCGACGATCCGTCAAGACCACCTCTTGACAGCCGCCCACCACCCGGAGCAGGGTGTCGCTCAGCCGCTTTTGGGAGCGCTCCCATCACACGCTCCGTGTTCTGCGCCCCCGATCATCCTCCGATCACGCCTCCGATCACGCCCCCGATCACCCTCCGATCGCCCCCGATCACGCCGTCGACCACGCCCTTCGGGCGGTCCCCCGCTCTCCTCGCGTACCTCCCACCCACCACCCCAGGAGATTCCATGTCCCCGCACCGCCGCTCCCGCAGAACCGCCGCCCTGGTCTCCGCCGTCGCCGTCACCGCGGTGCTGGCGACCGGGTGTTCCTCCTCCGGGTCCGGATCGGACGACGACCCGAACGCCAAGGTCACGCTCAGCGTGGGCGACTACGGCACCTTCGGCTACAAGGAGGCCGGGCTCTTCGACGAGTACATGAAGGCCCACCCCAACATCACCATCACGGAGAACACCACCACCGTGGAGGGCGACTACTGGACCGCCCTCCAGACCCGGCTCTCCGGCGGCGGTCTCGACGACATCCAGGCGCTGGAGGTGAGCCGGATCGCCCTGGCCACCTCCGACCAGCTCAACAACGCGTTCACCGACATGTCCAAGGCCCCGGGCGTCGAGAAGGACGCCTACCTGCCGTGGAAGTGGCAGCAGGCCACCACCTCCGACGGCCGCACCGTCGCCCTCGGCACCGACGTCGGCCCGATGGCGATCTGCTACCGCCAGGACCTGTTCGCCGCCGCCGGCCTGCCCACCGACCCCGCCCAGGTCAGCGCCCTGTGGGCGGGCGACTGGGCGAAGTACGTCGAGGTGGGCCGCCAGTACCAGGCCAAGGCCCCCAAGGGCACCTTCTTCATGGACACCGCCACCGGCCTGTACAACGGCGTGCTCTCCTCCAACTCCGAGCAGTACTACCGGAACGGCAAGCTCGCCTACAAGGACTCGGCCGGCGTGCAGAAGGGCTGGAAGCTGGCTTCCGAAGCCGTCCAGGCCGGAGTCAGCCAGGGGCTCAAGGAGTTCGACACCCCCTGGCAGACGGCCTTCTCCAACTCCACCTTCGCCACCACGGTCTGCCCGTCCTGGCAGCAGGCGAACATCGAGAAGTACTCCGGCCCCGCCAACGCGGGCAAGTGGAACGTCGCGCAGGCGCCCTCCGCCGGCAACTGGGGCGGCTCCTTCCTCGCGGTGCCGTCCTCCGGCAAGCACGTCGCCCAGGCCCAGGCGCTGGCCGTCTGGCTGACCCAGCCCGAGCAGCAGGCCAAGGTCTTCCAGAAGGTCGGCAACATCCCGGCCAACCAGAAGGCGTACGCACTGCCCGGCGTCACCGACTTCACCAGCCCGTACATCGGCCCGAACGCCCCCACCGGCAAGATCTTCTCCACCGCCGCGAAGGCCATCACGCCGGCCGAGACGGGCCCGCACCACGGCGACCTGCACGGAGCGTTCAGCAACGGCGTGCTGTTGATGGAGCAGAACCACAAAAGCCCCGAGGAGGCGTGGGCCGCCACCGTCAAGCAGGTGGAGAGCACCGTCCAGTAGCCGCGAGCGCGAAGCGCCGTACGGGCCGCGGCCGCACCCGGACCGTACGGCGGCGCGCGACACCACGGGCAGCCGGACCGGCTGCCCGCCCTCTCCCTCTCCCCTGCCCTCGCCCTCTCACCTGCCCCTGCCCCTGCCCCTGCCCCATCAATGACCGACGCGTCGAGCCACCCGGCGGCCGACACGGCACGGAGGAAACCTGTGGCCACCCCCACCCGCACGGGCCGGAGCGACCCGCCCGGCCCACCGCCCACCACCCCGACCCAGGCCCGCCGCCCGGCGCCGAGCGGCCTGCGCAGCCGCCTGCACCGCTGGGACCACCGCGTCTCGCCCTACGTGTTCGTCGCGCCGTTCTTCCTGGTGTTCGCCGTCTTCGGCCTCTTCCCGCTGCTCTACACCGGCTGGCTGTCACTGCACCGGGTCAGCCTCTACAACGTGGACAAGGCCGACTGGGTCGGGTTCCAGAACTACTGGGACCTGTTCTTCGGCGCGCCGAGCCACTACTTCTGGAACGCCCTGGGCAACACCGTCACCCTCGGCCTGCTGTCCACCGTCCCCCAACTGCTGGCCGCGCTCGGCCTCGCGCACCTGCTCAACTACAAGCTCCCGGCGCGCGGCTTCTTCCGCACCGCGCTGCTCGCGCCGTACGCGACCTCGGTGGCCGCCGCGACCCTGGTGTTCGCGCTGGTCTTCAGCCCCGAGGGCGGCATGGCCAACTGGCTGCTCAGCCTGGTGGGAGCGGGCCCGGTCCGCTGGGAGGCGGGCCCGTGGACCTCGCAGTTCGCCATCTCGGTGATCGTCATCTGGCGGTGGACCGGCTACAACGCGCTGATCTACCTCGCCGCGATGCAGGCGATCCCGCGCGACCTGTACGAGGCCGCCGCGATCGACGGTGCCAGCCGCTGGCAGCAGTTCCGCAACGTCACCATCCCCCAGCTGCGCCCCACCATCCTGTTCACGGTCGTGGTCTCCTTCATCGGGGCCACCCAACTCTTCGGCGAGCCCTACCTGTTCGGCGGCCAGAGCGGCCACCAGGGCGGCGCGGACCACCAGTACGAGACCCTCGGCGTCTTCATGTACGACCAGGGCTTCCACAGCAGCATGCTCGGCCGCGCCTCCGCCATCGCCTGGATCATGTTCGGCCTGCTCCTGCTGGTCGGCCTGGCCAACACCCTCATCGCCCGCCGCCTGCGCTCCGCCAAGTGAGCGGGAAGGAACGCCCATGACCACCGTCCCCGCCTCCGACTCCCCCGCCCGCCGTCTCCGGAAGGGGACGCCCCGGCCGCCGCGTGCCCGGGGTGCGGGCGGCCAGCACCGGGCCGGACCGTTCGCGCTGGCGACACTGATCCTGGTCTCGGTCGCCTCGCTGTTCCCGCTGTACTGGACGCTCGTGGCGGCCTCCAGCGACGGCCACCGGGTGATCGCCACGCCGCCTCCGCTGGTGCCCGGCGGGAACCTGTTCCACAACATCGGCTACGTCTGGGAGCACGCCGGAGCGCGCGGCATGGGCGTGGCGCTGCTCAACTCGACGCTGGTCGCCGGCACCGTCGCGCTCAGTACCGTGGCCTTCTCCGTGCTGGCCGGCTTCGCCTTCGCCAAGCTCCGCTTCCCCGGCCGCGGCGCGCTGCTCGCACTGGTGGTCTCCACCATGGCGGTGCCCGCCCAGGTCAGCATCGTCCCCCTGTTCATCCTGATGAAGCACCTGGGACTGGGCAACCAGCTCGGCGCGCTGATCCTGCCCACCCTCGTCACCGCCTTCGGCGTGTTCTTCATGCGCCAGTACCTCACCCAGGCCCTGCCCACCGAACTGCTGGAGGCCGCCCGGGTCGACGGTGCGAACTCGCTGCGGGTCGTGTGGCACGTCGTCGTCCCGGTCGCCCGGCCGGCGATGGCGGTGCTGGGCATGCTCACCTTCGTGCAGTCCTGGAACGACTTCCTGTGGCCGATCATCGCCGTGAACGGTGCCGTCAACCCCACCGTCCAGGTCGCCCTGGCCGGGCTGGGCACCGGCTGGTCCACCGACTGGTCGGTCATCACCGCCGGCGCGCTCGTCGGCACCCTGCCGCTGCTGCTGGTGTTCACCGTCTTCGGCCGACAGATCGTCGGCGGCATCACCCAGGGTGCACTGAAGGGCTGACCGTCCGTCACCCCCGCCCCGAGCCCCGTCACCCCCACCTCCTTGGAGCACGAACCCGATGACCGTGACCACCCCGTCCGTCCCCGTCCACCGCGCCCTGCCCACGGGCTTCGCCTGGGGCGCGGCCACCGCCGCGTACCAGATCGAGGGCGCCGTCACCGAAGGCGGCCGCACCCCCTCCATCTGGGACACCTTCAGCCACACCCCCGGCAGGACCGAGAACGGCGACACCGGCGACACCGCCGTCGACCACTACCACCGCTTCCGCGACGACGTCCGCCTCATGGCCGACCTCGGCCTCACCACCTACCGCTTCTCCCTCGCCTGGCCCCGGATCCAGCCCACCGGACGCGGCCCCGCCTCCCAGGCCGGCCTCGACTTCTACCGCGCCCTCACGGACGAGCTCCTCAGCCACGGCATCACCCCCGTCGCCACCCTCTACCACTGGGACCTCCCCCAGGAGCTGGAGGACGCCGGCGGCTGGCCCCACCGCGACACCGCCCACCGCTTCGCCGAGTACACCGCCCTGGCCGCCGAAGCCCTCGGCGACCGGATCTCCACCTGGACCACCCTCAACGAGCCCTGGTGCAGCGCCTTCCTCGGCTACGGCTCGGGCGTCCACGCCCCCGGCCGTACCGACCCCGCCGACGCCCTCAAGGCCGCCCACCACCTCAACCTCGGCCACGGCCTCGCCGTCGGCGCCCTGCGCGCCGCCCTCCCGGGCGCCTCCCGGATCGCCGTCTCGCTGAACCTGCACGCCGTCCGCCCGCTCAGCGACCACCCCGACGACCTGGCGGCGGCCCGCCGGATCGACGCCGTCGGCAACCGCGTCTTCACCAGCCCCATGTTCAAGGGCCGCTACGACGAGGACCTCCTCAAGGACACCGCCCACCTCGTCAGGTGGGAGGAACTGGTCCACGACGGCGACCTCGCCGAGATCTCCCGCCCCATCGACCTGCTCGGCCTCAACTACTACAACCCCACCGTGGTCTCCTCCGCGGCGAACGCCAGGAACCTCGCGCGCCACGACGGGCACGGTGACAGCCCCCACAGCCCCTGGCCGGGCGCCGAGGACGTCGCCTTCCACCGCGCCAACGACGACCTGACGGCGATGGGCTGGCCGATCGACCCGACCGGGCTCTCCGACACCCTCACCGCCCTGCACCGGGAGTTCGGCCTGCCCCTGCTCGTCACCGAGAACGGCGCCGCCTTCGAGGACGTGCCCGACGCCGACGGCGCCGTCCACGACCCCGAGCGCATCCGCTACCTGGAGAGCCACCTCGGCGCCGTCGCCGACGCCATCGAGGCCGGCGCCGACGTCCGCGGGTACTACCTGTGGTCCCTCCTGGACAACTTCGAGTGGGCGTACGGGTACGGCAAGCGCTTCGGCATCGTCCACGTCGACTACGCCACCCAGCAGCGCACCCCCAAGTCCAGCGCCCACTGGTACTCCCAGGTCATCCGCCGGGGCGGCCTGGCCTGACCCCCCGTCTCCGCAGTCAGTCACCCGTCCACGGGTCGTTGCCCGGCATCTGCGGGCCGGGCAAAGGCCCGTGGACGGGGCTTCCACCCGAGCGTGAACATCCCCGACGGCACGGGAGCGGCACGGCGCCGTCACGCCGACGAACAGAGGAACACCGTTGACCGCGTCCGGCTTGCGCAAGATCTGCCTGGCCCTGCCCACCCACCGAGAATGCGTCGCCACCATCGCCGCGGTGGCGGCGGAGGCCTCCTACGCCATCGACCGGTTCGACGTCGAGGTCGTGTACGTGATTCTCGACTCCTCCGACCCGGCGACCTTCCGTCGGCACGCCGCCGCCGTCGACGCCCTCCCCAGCACGGCGAAGCTCACCGTGCTGCACCTCGACGAGGAGAGGCAACGCGACTTCCTGTCCGGGGTGGTCGCCCGCTCCGGGCACCCGCAGCCGGAGCTGATCATGGATCTCATGCTGCCGAAGGCGGTCTCCTACGGGGCGTGCACCAATCGTGCCTTCCTGATCGCGGCTTCGCTGGGCTGCGACTCGGTGCACCGGCGCGACTCGGACATCGAGTTCCAGAAACACGCCATCGGCCCGGTCTTCCCCGTGCACCACGAACTGATCGCACTGGGCAGGCCGGCCGCCGAAGTCGCGGCGTACGTCAGCGAGGTGGATCTCGACCCGGCTGACCGGGACAAGCCCGTGGTGACCGTCGGCGCCTCCTACGTCGGCGAGATGTCGGTCGACATCGCGGAGATCAAGCAGCTGAACCCGCAGGCGTACTACCACATCGTCAGCCTCTGGGCCGCCGAGGGCACCACGGAGGAGGACAAGCGCGCGCTCGTCGCGGAGTCGTTCACGGGGGCCGCCGACGAGCCGTTCGTCCAGGACCACTCGATCCTCTGCCTCGTCGACCCGATGCGGGTCGACATGGGCAACATCAGCTACCACCGGGTGCACGAGGAGATCCCGTTGCCGCCGATGACCGAGACCATCGGCAGCGACTACTTCCTCATCCACCTGGTCCCGGACAGCCGCCTCCCGGGTGTGCTCCACAACCGGCACGTCGTCAACCTGCACACGCCCGACCGGAAGACGGACGCGGCCTTCCACCCCTACCACCTCCGGCTGGCGAAGTTCTTCCTGTCGATGCGCTACCTCCATGTGATCTACCAGCGCATGCGGGAGGAGGGGCAGCGCCTGCTCGGCCCCGGGTACCGGATCCGCGCCGAACGCATCGCCACCATCGTCCGGGAGGCCGCCCGGCTCGATCAGGCACCGAACCTCCGGCGGCTCGACCAGCTCGAACTGGCGTACCGGACGCTGGGCGGACGCTATGCGGTCTTCGCCGAGCGCCTCGGGGCGTGCCGCGACCAGCTCCTGGCCGAGGCCGAGAGGGACATGACGGACTTCGCCCTGCTGATCGACGCCTGGGCCTGCCTGGTCGCCGCGGCCAAGGCGGCGGGCCGGCCCGCCGGGGAGTCCGGCCGATGCTGATCAGCTCCGAGTTGCGAACCGCTCTGACGGCGGCCACCGACGACGAGATCCTCTTCGATCTCGCCGCCGTCGACACCGGCCTGGCCCGCCTCCTCCGTCAACTGCCGGGCGTGGAGGTGCGCTTCGCCGTCAAGGCGTGCCCGGTCGACGAGGTGCTGGAGGTGCTGGCCCACGGCGGTGCGGGCTTCGACGCCGCGAGCCCGCACGAGATCGCCCAGGCGCTGCGCACGGGCGGTGACGCCCGTCTGATCCACTACGGCAACACCGTCAAGTCGGATCAGGACATCGCCGCCGCCCACCGCATGGGGGTGCGCGAGTTCGCCACCGACAGCGTTCCGGACGTACGGGCCATCGCCGCGCACGCCCCCGGGGCGCGGGTGTTCTGCCGCCTCGCCACCACCGGCGCGGGCGCCCTGTGGCCGTTGAACGGAAAGCACGGGTGCAGCCCGCAGGACGCGGTGACGGTGCTGGAGACGGCCCGTGCGTACGGCCTCACCCCGAGCGGACTGTCCCTGCACGTGGGATCGCAGCAGATGGACCCGGGTGCGTGGAGATCCGCCGTCACCGCACTCACCGAGGCGATCGCCGTGCTGCGGGAGTGTGGTATCCACCTCGACCACGTCAATCTCGGCGGAGGCCTGCCCGCCCTCGGCTACCGCGACCGGCAGGGGAAACCGCTGCGCCCCGACCTGGACGGCATCCTCGCGGAGCTGCGGGACGGCATTCGGCGGCTCCGCCGCGCGAGCGCACGCCCGCTTCGCTTCGTCCTCGAACCGGGCCGCCACCTCGTCGCCGACCACGGCGTGATCCGGGCCCGCGTCGTGCGCCTCACCGAGCGTCAGCAGAGCGACGGGAAGCGCCGGCACTGGCTCTACCTGAGCTGCGGCCGGTTCAACGGGCTCTACGAGATGGACCAGGTGCAGTACCCGCTGGTCTTCCCGACGCACCGCGGCGGCCCCACGGTACCGGCCGTCATCGCCGGTCCGACCTGCGACAGCGACGACGCGTACGCGGCAGCGCATCCCGTCCCGGTGCCGGCCGCCGTCACCTCGGGCGACCCGGTGTTGATCCTGACGGCCGGCGCCTACTCGGTCAGCTATCTGACCAGCGGTTTCAACGGCTTCCCGCCGCTGCCCCACCGCGCCGTGCGCGCCGCTGTCCTGGACGAAGCGGGCAGCCGATGACCGTCGTGCCCCGTCCCGTCACCGAGGAGGACTGGCCCGGCATCGTGGCGCTGGAGACCCAGGCCTATGCGGGAAGCGGCCTGTCGGAGTCACCGGAGGCTCTCCTGAGCCGGACGAACCGGAGCACCTCCTACGTCCTCGCGGACGGACGGCGGATCCTGGGCTACGCCCTGTCCCTGCCGTACCCCCGGTTCCGCTTCCCCGATCTGGCCCACGCCGACACGACGCCCTTCGTCTCCACCAACCTGCACCTGCACGACCTCGTCATCGGACCCGGCCACCGCCGACTGGGGCTGGGCGGGCGGCTCCTGGACCATCTGCTGGCCGAGGCGGGCCGGCAGGCGTACGAGGTGGTGTCGCTCGTCGCCGTGGGGGACGCCGCCGGTTTCTGGGCGGCGCGCGGCTTCCTCCGGCATCCCGAGATCACGCTGCCGGCCGCGTACGGCCCGGGGGCGACGTACATGTCCCGGCTCCTCCGAGCAGAGGACTGAGCGGAGGGCACGGCGATCGCGTGGCCGAAACTTTCGGGGCATGGCATGGCGCTTTCGTCAAGTTGGTCGCAGAAAAATGCCCTGGTGAACGTGAGTTCAGCTGGTGTGCATCGCCGTCACCGGCCTGACCTGCGCATTCACGGGAGGGGTACGGCCGAGGGCGGAACGAATCTGTCGCTCCTCCTGTCGAAAGTGTTGACACCTTGTCGGGAGCAGGCCAACACTGTCGCCGTCGGCACGTCCCAGCGGCGCCTCGGATCGATCGACGCCGCCCGTCCGCCAACTGCTGGCGGACGCAGGCGTGTTGACGACAGGTCGGTTCTGCGCGTTTCGCCGGGCGACGGCACCCACCCCTTCGCGGCCGCCCGGCGGCTCAGGACCGCCACCACCCCCATCCCCCCGACAGGACGGATCACGCTCGTGAACCTCCCCCTCTCCCGGAGCCGCAGGATCGGCCGCCGCTGGCGGCTCGCAGGCAAGGCCCGCATGCTCGCACCGGCCCTCGCGGTCGTCCTGATCACGCCCGGCACCGCCGAGGCCGCGACCGTCACCACGAACCAGACGGGCACCGACGGCGGATACTTCTACTCGTTCTGGACCGAGGGCAGCGGCGCGGCCTCGATGTCCCTGAACGGCGGCGGCAACTACGGGACCTCGTGGTCCAACGCGGGCAACTTCGTCGCCGGCAAGGGCTGGAGCACCGGATCCCGCAACCCGGTGTCCTACTCGGGCACGTGGAGCACCAACGGCAACGCCTACCTGTCGCTCTACGGCTGGACCACCAACCCTCTCGTCGAGTACTACATCGTCGAGAACTACGGCTCCTACAAGCCCACCGGCACCTACAAGGGCACCGTCACCACCGACGGCGACACCTACGACGTCTACGAGACGACGCGCTACAACGCCCCCTCCATCGAAGGCATCAAGACCTTCAACCAGTACTGGAGCGTCCGCCGGGCCAAGCGGACCGGCGGGACCATCACCGTCGGAAACCACTTCGACGCGTGGGCCAGGTCCGGCATGAACCTCGGCACGATGAACTACGAGATCCTGGCCACCGAGGGCTACCAGAGCAGCGGCAACTCCAACATCACGCTGGGCACCACCACCGGCGGGGGCGGCGGGGGCGGCGGCGCGGGCGGCTGCACCGCGACGCTGTCGGCCGGCTCCTCGTGGAGCGACCGCTACAACCTGAACGTCTCGGTCACCGGCACCAGCGCCTGGAAGGTGACCGTGCACGTCCCCGCCCCGGAGACGGTCAGCTCGACCTGGAACGTCAACGCGTCCTACCCCGACGCCCGGACGCTGGTCGCCACTCCCAACGGCGCGGGCGACAACTGGGGCATGACCATCATGAAGAACGGCAGCACCACCTGGCCGACGGTCTCCTGCGACAAGAGCTGACCCACGGTGCCGGATCCCCGCCGCACGACGACGGTCGCGCGCACCGTTGTGAGCGCTCACACACCGTCTCCGACCGCCCGTCCGTTCACCCAGGAGGTTTCCCCTTGCGCAAGCACCTGTCCGTGATGCTCACCGCCCTGACCGCCGCGGCTGCGCTCGTCGCCCCCGCGCAGGCGGCCGTTCCGGCGGCCGCCGGCTGCGCCCTTCCGTCGACGTACCACTGGTCCTCGACGGGCGCGCTGGCGCAGCCCGCCCACGGCTGGGCCTCGCTGAAGGACTTCACCAACGTCACGTACAACGGCAAGCACCTGGTGTACGCGTCGAACGTGAACGGGAAGTCCTACGGCTCGATGGCGTTCAGCCCCTTCGGCGACTGGTCGGGCATGGCCTCCGCCCCGCAGACCGGGATGAACCAGGCCGCCGTGGCACCGACGATCTTCTACTTCGCGCCCAAGAAGATCTGGGTGCTCGCCTACCAGTGGGGCGCCTGGCCGTTCATCTACCGCACCTCCAGCGACCCGACCAACCCCAACGGCTGGTCCGCGCCGCAGCCCCTGTTCACCGGCAGCATCCCGAACTCCGGCACCGGCCCGATCGACCAGACCCTGATCGCCGACGACCACAACATCTACCTGTTCTTCGCCGGCGACAACGGCAGCATCTACCGGGCCAGCATGCCCATCGGCAACTTCCCCGGCAACTTCGGCTCCTCCTACACCACCGTCATGACCGACACGGTGAAGAACCTCTTCGAAGCACCCCAGGTCTACAAGGTCAAGGACCGGAACCAGTACCTCATGATCGTCGAAGCCCGCGGCGCCAACGAGCAACGCTACTTCCGCTCCTTCACCGCCACCAGCCTCAACGGCACCTGGACCCCCCAAGCCGCCACCGAGAACAACCCCTTCGCCGGCAAAGCCAACAGCGGCACCACCTGGACCAACGACATCAGCCACGGCGACCTCGTCCGCAACAACCCCGACCAGACCATGACCATCGACCCCTGCAACCTCCAACTCCTGTACCAGGGCATGACCCCCGGCTCCACCGCCCCCTACGACCAACTCCCCTGGCGCCCCGCCCTCCTCACCCTGCGACGCTGACCGGAACGGGCCCGCCCGTGACGGGCGGGCCCGTTGCGGACCGCTCGCACCGATCCGTGGTGGCCTGCGCCGGCGGGCACCACGGGAAGCACCCGGCCGCCGTACCCACGGTGGCCGGGTGCTTCCGGTGTCACGACCGCCGGATCGGCGTGAGGAGGAGGGTGAAGTCGACGGTGCCGAGTTCGAGCCGGTGCTCCGGCAGCACGCCGGGGCCGCACGCGGCGCTGCCCAGGCCGTGGACGGCGTGGTCGGTGTGCAGGTGGACCACCGGCCCCGGGGCCAGCTCCGTCCGGTGCCGGGCCTCGGCGAGCTGCCGGTCGGTCCAGCGGCGGGCGGAGAGGTGGAAGAGCTCCTCGCCCTGGACGCGGACGGCTCCCGCTGCCCCGTCGCTGATCTCGGCCCACCGCACGTCCGCCCGGTTGCCGTTCTCCTGCGGGCGCACGTAGGGCGTCTGCAACTGGTCGACCGTGGCGCGGAAGCGTCCCACCCGGGCCGCGTGCCGCAAGTCGGGGTACGCCTCGCCGGGCCCCGCGCCGAACCACTCGACGAGCGACCAGTCGGCGGGCAGCTGCCAGTCGAGGCCGATCCGGGCCAGCGAACGCGATGCGCCCCGGCGGACCAGTTCCCGGAACTCCCCGGGCGGCAGGGCCGCGTCCACCAGGCTCTCGGCCTCGTGGTCCTCCCGCTCGGGCCAGTGGCCGACCGGCTCGGCGTGCACGCGCAGCCGCAGGCTCGTCCCGTCGCTGCTCCAGCGGTACGTCGTCAGGTAGCCGCAGCTGACCGCGGCGGCGGCGCTGCGGACCACGACGGTCAGGCCGTCGGCGCCAGGGGTGACGGAGACCGTGCGGTGGCGCAGCCGGTCCAGGCCGCGGGCCTTCCAGTAGGCGGCGTCCTGCTGGGACCAGCCGCGGTCGTTGTCGGTGGGAGCGCGCCACAGGTTCAAGCGCGGTCCCTGGAGGGGCAGTTCGCCGAGGCCGAGCAGGAGCCCGGTGTCGGGGTCGAAGCGGCCCGGGCCGAGCCGGACGCTCCCGTCCTCGGTGTGAGCGCTCACCAGAAGCCCCTCCGGACGGCTGCGGTCCGGTGCGGAGCGCGGGAGCTGGCCCCAGGCGACGACGTGCCCCTCGGGAGCCCAGTCGGTGGCCTTGGCCAGCTCCGCCCGTACGGTGAGCCAGAGTTCGCCCTCCCCGTCCTCCCCCTCCCCGTTCTCCCCCGGGGGCAGGTCGGGCGCGGGCAGCGGCAGCCGGCCGCGTTCCCCGGGGGCCAGCCTCGGGGTGGGCAGCTCGCCCCGGGTCAGCTCGGTGCCCTCGCGCTCCAGCGACCAGGTGAACCGCAGATGGGACAGGTCCAGCACCTGGTAGCGGTTCTCCACGCTCAGCGTCCCGGGCTCCGGGCCGGGGCCGATGCGCACCGGGGCGTTGACCCTGGCGTACTCCAGCAGGCCCGGGGAGGGGGTGCGGTCGGGGAAGACCAGGCCGTCGCAGATGAAGTTGCCGTCGTGCAGGTCCTCGCCGAAGTCGCCGCCGTAGCCGAAGAATTCGCGCCCCTCGGCGTCGTACGTTCGCAGGCCCTGGTCGATCCACTCCCACACCCAGCCGCCCTGCACCCGCGGGTATTCGTCGCACAGCCGCTCGTACTCGGCGAGGGCGCCCGGGCCGTTGCCCATCGCGTGGGCGAACTCGGTGAGCAGGTACGGCTTACGGTTGCGCGGATCGTCCGCCGGGTCGCCGGACCCGGCCCGCGCGGGGTACGAGATCTCGCCCGGGAGCAGTTCCCCGCGCCCGATCCGCGCCACGGCCGCGGGCGTGCGGTACATCTCGCCGAACACGTCGGTGTACTCGGCGAGCCGGTCGCCCTCGTAGTGGACCGGGCGCGAGGGGTCGCGCCGGTGGAGCCAGTCGGCCATCGCCCGCAGGTTCCGGCCGTCCCCCGCCTCGTTGCCCAGCGACCAGAGGATGACGCTCGGGCGGTTCTTGTCCCGCTCGACCGTGCGCTCGATGCGGTCCAGGCAGGCGGTGCGCCAGCGGGGGTCGTCGCAGGGGTTGCGCTGCCAGCGTTCCTGGTCGGCGTACTCGAACCCGTGGGTCTCCAGGTCGCACTCGAGCACGACGTACAGCCCGAGTTCGTCGCACAGGTCGAGGAAGGCGGGGTGCGGCGGGTAGTGGGAGGTGCGGACGGAGTTGATGTTGTGCCGCTTCATCAGCTCCACGTCGCGGCGCATGGTCTCCAGGGAGAGGGTGCGGCCGTGGTCGGGGTCGAACTCGTGCCGGTTGACCCCGCGCAGCACGACGCGGCGCCCGTTGACCCGGAGCACGCCGTGCTCGTCCACGGCGACGGTGCGGAACCCGAACCGGACCCGGACGCGTTCGGTCGCCGTGGCCAGCTCGGCCTCGTACAGGTGCGGGTCCTCCGCGCTCCACGGCCGTACCTCCGGGAGCCGGAACCCGCCCTCGGCCGGCCGGTCGTCGATCCCGAGGTCCGGCACGGTGATCCGCACTGGCGCGTCCGTGTCCACGCTCACCCGCAGGAGGCCCGCCCCGGTGGCCGCGTCGTAGTCGGCCCGGACGAAGGCGTCCCGGATGCCGCCGGCCGGGCGGGCGAGCAACCGGACGTCGCGGAAGATGCCCGACAGGCGCCAGGTGTCCTGGTCCTCCAGGTACGTGCCGGCGGAGAACTGGTGCACCCTGACCGCCAGCACGTTGCGCCCCGGCCGCAGCGCGGCGGTCACGTCGAACTCCACCGGCAGGCGGCTGCCGTACGTCACCCCGAGTTCCGTCCCGTTCAGCCAGACCCGGGCGCAGGAGTCCACACCCTCGAAGCGCACCACGGCGGGCACACCGTCCCAGGACCCGGGCAGGTCGAAGACCCGGCGGTAGTCCCCGGTCTCGTTCTCGTCCGGGACGAACGGCGGGTCCAGGGGGATGGGGTAGGAGACGTTGACGTAGACCGGCCGGCCGTGGCCGCGCAGCTGCCAGTGCGAGGGGACGGGCAGGGCGCCCCAGGCGCCGTCGTCGAACTCCGGCTCCTGGAAGCCGTCCGGTTCGCCGCGCAGCGTGGGCGAGAAGCGGAAGGCCCACGGCCCGTTGAGATCGATCACAGGAGCGTCGGAATCCAGGACCGCACGCGGGGCGAGCCCGCCACGGCCGATCGCGAAGTCCTCGAAGTAGCGTGCCGACATGCGGAATTCCTCCGGAGGGTCTCGGCTGATGCGCGCGACCGTACTATCGAAGGCTTCTTCCGGGAAGTACCGCCCCGGGCGGTCCGGAGTCGGGATCCATTCCGTCCCCATGTCTTGACGCGCCCCTGCGGGGCTGGCTTGATGGAGCCTTGGGAGCGCTCCCAGTCTCGCGGATGCCCGTTTCCCACCCCCACCCCCACCCATGGAAGGCTCCCCCGTGCCTCCTGTCACCTCGCGCCGCGGCGGGCCGCGGCGCGTCGTCGCCTTACTGACCGGTCTCGCCCTGGCCGCGGGCGGTACGGCCTCGGCCGCGTTCACGGCGAGCCCCGCCCACGCGGCCGCGCCGGTCGCCGCCGCCACCGACTCCCCCGTCCGGGTCAACCAGCTCGGCTACCTGCCCGACGGCCCCAAGCGGGCCACCGTGGTCAGCTCCGCGACCGCCCCGCTGGCCTGGCAGCTGCGCGACGCCTCCGGCGCGCAGGTCGCCTCGGGCACCACCGTCCCGTACGGCGCCGACCAGGCGTCCGGCCAGTCCACCCACCTGGTGGACTTCGGCGCCTACACCGGCACCGGAACCGGTTTCACCCTGGTCGTCGGCGGCCGGGCCAGCCACCCCTTCGCCATCTCGGCAGCGCTGTACGACGGCCTCCGCTCCGACAGCATGTCGTTCTTCTACCAGCAGCGCAGCGGCATCGCGATCGACGCCGCCCTGGCGGGCAGCGCCTACGCCCGCCCGGCCGGCCACCTGGGCGTCGCGCCGAACAAGGGCGACACCAACGTGCCCTGCCAGGCCGGGGTCTGCAACTACACCCTGGACGTCCGCGGCGGCTGGTACGACGCCGGCGACCAGGGCAAGTACGTGGTCAACGGCGGCATCGCGACCTGGGAACTGGTCAACTCCTTCGAACGGGCCCACCGTTCGGGCGGGGACGCGGCGCTCGGCGACTCGACGCTGCGGATACCGGAGCGTGGCAACGGCGTGCCGGACGTGCTGGACGAGGCCCGCTGGGAGCTGGAGTTCCTGATGCGGATGCAGGTCCCGGCCGACCAGCCGATGGCCGGAATGGCCTTCCACAAGGTGCACGACGCCCACTGGACCGCCCTGCCGACCCGCCCCGAACTCGACCCCGAGCAACGCGAGTTGCACAAGCCCTCGACCGCGGCCACCCTGAACCTGGCCGCCACCGGCGCCCAGTGCGCCCGGGTGTACGCCCCGTACGACGCCGCCTTCGCCGCCCGCTGTCTGGACGCCGCGCGCCGTGCCTGGGCGGCGGCCAAGGCCAATCCGGCCGTGTTCGCCCCGGCGACCGACAGCACCGGTGGCGGCGCGTACGAGGACGCCGACGTCTCCGACGAGTTCTACTGGGCGGCGGCCGAACTCCTCGCCACCACCGGCGAGTCGCAGTACCGGGACGCCGTGACCTCCTCCCCCCACCACACCGAACCCGTCGACGCGTTCTGGTGGGGCGGCACCGCGACGCTCGGGCGGATCACCCTCGCCACCGTCCCCGGCGTGGCCCTGCCCGCCGACGACATCGCCCGGCTGCGCGGCCTGCTGACCTCCGCGGCCGACGGCTACCTCACCACCATGGCGGGCCAGGGCTACGCCGTGCCGATCCCCGCCGACGGCTACGTGTGGGGCTCCAACAGCGCGGTCCTCAACAATGCGATGACGATCGCCGTCGCCTACGAGCTGACCGGTCAGCAGCGCTACCGCACGGGAGCGCTGGAGTCCCTGGACTACCTGCTGGGCCGCAACGCCCTGGACCACTCGTACGTCACCGGCTACGGCCCGCGTGCCTCCGAGAACCAGCACCACCGGTTCTGGGCGCACCAGAACGACCCCTCGCTGCCGCACCCGCCGGCGGGTTCCCTGGCGGGCGGGCCGGACAAGGGCCTGGAGGACCCGGTGGCGAAGGCCCAACTGCAGGGCTGCG
This sequence comes from Kitasatospora sp. NPDC029367, assembly GCF_055569135.1. Taxonomy (NCBI): domain Bacteria; kingdom Bacillati; phylum Actinomycetota; class Actinomycetes; order Kitasatosporales; family Streptomycetaceae; genus Kitasatospora; species Kitasatospora sp. NPDC029367. The sequence goes on along the minus strand of NZ_JBVHYH010000085.1, from coordinate 16,557 downwards.
CACCGGCGGCGTGCTACGTGGACGACATCGGCTCGTACTCGACCAACGAGGTGGCGGTCAACTGGAACGCCTCCCTGGCGTGGCTCGCGGCCTTCGCCGCCGAGCGGCGGCCGGGGCCGGTGCCGCCCACGGCGTCCTGCGCGGTGGCGTACAAGGTCGACAGCGCCTGGAGCAACGGGTTCACGGCGACGGTGACCGTCACGAACACCGGCACCTCCGCCGTCCCCGGGTGGACCCTCGGCTGGAGCTTCGCGGGTGACCAGCGGATCTCCAACGCGTGGAACGCGACGGTGGCCCAGTCGGGCGGCGCCGTCACCGCCCGGGACTCCGGCTGGAACGGCACGCTGCCGCCCGGAGCGAGTGCGAGCTTCGGCTTCCAGGCGACGTACTCCACTGCCAACCCCACTCCGGCCCGCTTCACCCTGAACGGCGCCGCCTGCGCCTGAGCACGGCCCCTTGGGCGGGCGGTCGGCCGAGGCCGGCGCGAACGCCTGCACGGTGGCGCGGCGGCTGCGTGCCCTCCATCTCGACAAGGCGTTCGTATGCCGCGAACGCTGACTGGACACGGGATGTTCGCGCGCGGGTGGACGTGCTATCTCTAGGGGAGCCCGTACCGGCCAACGCGTCGGACGGGGAGTGCCTGTTAACGCTCACGCTCACACGACCTTGCAGTCCAGGACCACCCTCCCTGAACGAGGACGACATGACTGAGGCGAAGCTCGTCGTGCTGACGGCCGGTGAAGCGGCCCTCGCGCTCGACGTCACCGGACCCGAGCCGCCCCGGGTGCTGCACTGGGGCGCCGACCCCGGCTTCGGCGCCGGTGACGCCGCGCAGGTGCTCGACGCCATGGGCCGGACCTCGCGCCACCAGGGCGGGAGCCTGATGCCCTCCCAGGGGCGGGGCTCGGGCTGGTTCGGCCGCCCGACGCTGGCCGGGCACCGCGACGGGCGCGTCCGCCCCCTGCGGTTCGAACTCGCCGAACCCGTCGCCGTCCGCGGCGCCCGGGACGGCCGGGGCGGCACCGTCCACGCGCGCGCCCTGGACCCCGGCGCGGGGCTCGCACTGGACACCGAGCTTCAGATGACGGAGCAGGGCGTGGTGCGGATGCGGCACACCCTGACCAACACGGCGCCGCAGCCCTACACCGTGGAGGCGCTGGCCTGCGTGCTGCCGGTGCCCGCCCACGCCGCGGAACTGTTGGACTTCACCGGCCGCTGGGCCCGTGAGCGCTCACCGCAGCGCGCCCCGCTGCGGCACGGCGTCTGGTCGAGGGAGAACCGCCGCGGCCGCACCGGCTTCGACGCCGGGCTGCTGCTCACCGGCACCGAGGGCTTCGGCTTCCGGCACGGCGAAGTCTGGGGCGTGCACCCCGCCTGGAGCGGCAACCACGTCCAGTACGCGGAGCGGCTGGCCGACGGGACGACGGTCCTCGGCGCCGGCGAACTGCTGGACGCCGGTGAGATCCGGCTGGCGGAAGGCGAGTCCCACCGGACCCCGTGGGTGTACTTCGCGACCTCCGGCACCGGCCTGGACGGGATCAGCCGGGGCTTCCACGCCATGCTCCGCGCCCGGCCGCAGCACCCGGCCACCGCCCGGCCCGTCACCCTGAACATCTGGGAGGCGGTCTACTTCGACCACGACCCCGAGCGGCTGCACGCCTTCGCGCGGACCGCGGCGGAGGTCGGCGTGGAACGGTTCGTGGTGGACGACGGCTGGTTCCGCCACCGCCGCCACGACCGGGCCGGCCTCGGCGACTGGTACGTCGACGAGAAGGTCTGGCCGGACGGCCTGCGCCCGCTCGCCGACCACGTCCACCGCCTCGGCATGCAGTTCGGCCTCTGGTTCGAACCCGAGATGGTCAACCCCGACTCCGACCTGGCCCGCGCCCACCCCGACTGGTTCCTCGCCGACCCCGAGCGCCTCCCGTACGAGCAGCGCAGCCAGCACGTGCTGGACGTCGCGCACCCCGACGCCCACGCCTACCTGCTGGAACGGATCAGCACCCTGGTCGGCGAGGTGGGCATCGACTACGTCAAGTGGGACCACAACCGCGACCTCGCCGACGCCGTCCACGACGGCCGCCCCGGCGTGCACGCCCAGACGACGGCGGTCTACCGGCTCCTGGACGAACTGCGGGCCCGCCACCCCGGGCTGGAGATCGAGTCCTGCTCCTCCGGCGGGGCCCGCGCCGACCTCGGCATCCTCGAACGCACGGACCGGATCTGGGGCTCGGACAACATCGACCCGATCGAACGCCAGGCCATCCAGCGCTGGACCGGCCTGCTGCTGCCCTACGAGCTGATCGGCTCCCACGTCGGCTCCTCCCCCGCCCACATCAGCCACCGCGACACGACGCTCGCCTTCCGCTGCGCCACCGCCCTGTTCGGGCACGCCGGCATCGAGTCCGACATCTCCGGCTGGCCGCAGGAGGACCTGGCGGCGCTGGCCGCGTGGATCGACGCCTACAAGCAGCTGCGGCCACTGCTCCACGGCGGCGACGTCGTGCGCACCGACCACCCCGACCCCGCCGCCTGGGTCCACGGCGTCGTCTCGCGGGACCGGGCCCACGCCCTCTTCGCGTACGTCCAGCTGGAGACCTCCGCCGCCGAGAACGGCGCGCCCGTACGCCTCCCGGGGCTGGAGCCCGGCACGCGCTACACCCTGCGGGTGCGCCCCGAGCTCTCCTCCCCCGAGCCCACCTGGCCCGCCTGGGCCCGGCGGACGGCCCCGCTCACCCTGACCGGCCGGTACCTCGCCCAGGTCGGCCTGGCCGCCCCGGGCCTGGCCGACCGCCCCGGCCACGCCCTCGTGGTCGAGGCGCTGGCGGTGGCACCCGCGCCGCAGGAGTGACCCCGGTCCGGCCGGAGCCCGCGCCGGGCGCCTGGCACCGGGCACCGTCCCTGCCCCGTGACGTGACCCCTCGGCGGGTCAGTGGCCGAGGTCCGGCTGCGGATAGCCGAGCCGGTGGCGGCCGCCCGCCGCCAGGTGCAGCCGCAGACGCCGTGCGGAGCCCGGCGCCGCGACCGGCTTGCCCTGCTCGTCGGTCACGACCGGCCGGCCCTCGCGCTCGGGCAGGTGCAGCTCGACCTCGGCGTCCCGGGCGGCGTGCAGTTCCGCTCCGGTCAGCAGGCCCTGGCGCCAGCTCAGGCCGACCGTGAGCCCGCCCCGGGCGCGCAGGCCGCGGACGTCGCCGTCCGGCCAGGACGGCGGCAGGGCGGGCAGCAGCCGCAGGATGCCGTTGTGGCTCTGGAGCAGCGACTCGGCGATGGCGGCGGTGATGCCGAAGTTGCCGTCGATCTGGAAGAGCTGCGGCGGGTGCAGGTCGAGCAGGTTGGGCGCGATCGAGGTGGCGAGCAGGCGCTCGACGGCGCTGCCGACGAGGGCGCCGTCGCCGAGGCGGGCGGCGAGCGCGGCGACCCAGGCGAGGCTCCAGCCGGTGCCGCCCCCGCCGTGCCGGAGGCGGCGGTCCAGGGCGAGGCGGGCCGCGTCCAGCAGGGTGTCGTCGCCGAGCGGGTCGACGGCGCTGCCCGGGTAGAGGCCGTAGAGGTGGGAGAGGTGACGGTGGCCGGGGTCCTCCTCGGGGAGGTCGTCCCGCCATTCCAGGAGGCGGCCGTCGGCGGCCAGCCCGGGGCGGCGCAGCCGGGCGCGGACGCGGGCCAGTTCCTCGGCGAGTTCGTGGTCGACGCCCAGCTCGCGGGCGGCCGTGACGGTGTTGTCGAGGAGTTCTGCCGCGAGCCAGTGGTCCATGGTGCTGCCCGCATCGACGGCGGCCAGGGTGCCGTCGGCGAGCCGGAAGTGGTGCTCGGGAGAGGTGGAGGGGCAGGTGAGCAGTGTGCCGTCGGCGTCCTCGACCAGGAGGTGGGTGAGGAAGCGGGCGGCCTCGCGCATCACCGGGTAGGCGCGGTCGGCGAGGAAGGCGCGGTCGCCGTGGAAGAGGTGGTGGTCCCACAGGTGGGCGGCCAGCCACGGGCCCGCCATGGACCAGTGGGCCCAGACCGGGTCCCCCGGGACGGGGTTGGTGGCGCGCCAGAGGTCGACGTTGTGGTGGCAGCACCAGCCCGGGGCGTCGTAGTAGGCGCGGGCTGTGGAGCGGCCGGCCTCGGCGAGGTCGGTGACCAGGTCGAACAGCGGCTCGTGGCATTCGGCCAGGCCGGTGGTCTCGGCGGGCCAGTAGTTCATCTGGAGGTTGATGTTGGACGTCCAGTTGCTGCTCCACGGCGGGGTGATGTCGTTGTTCCAGATGCCCTGGAGGTTGGCGGGCTGGGTGCCGGGGCGGGAGGAGGCGATCAGCAGGTAGCGGCCGTAGGCGAAGAGCAGGGCGGCGAGCCCCGCGTCCGGGTGGTCCTTGTCGGCGGCGGCGAGGCGCTCGTCGGTCGGGAGTTCGGCCGCCGCTGCGGACGCCGGGTCGTGGAGCCGGAGGCCGGCTGCGCCGAAGAGCCGCCCGTGGTCGGCGGTGTGGGCGTCGCGCAGCTGGTCGTACCCCTGTCCCCCGGCCTCGTCCAGCCGGCGGCGGGCCTCGGCGAGTGCCGTCCCGGGGCCGTCCGGCGGGCGCTGCCAGCCGCGGTACCCGGTGCCGACGGCGACGAGCAGCACCGCCTCGTCGGCGCCGGTGACCTCGATCCGGCCGTCGGTGGCGGTGCGGCTCCCGCCCACCGTACGCAGCTGGACGACGGCCGCGAAGCCGGTGCCCTCGTCCTCGCGGTACGCCGTCTCCCCGCCGGCCCAGCTCACGACGCTGACGGGGGCCCGCCCGTGCACCGACACGGTGGCGGTGCGGGGTTCGGCCGACGGGGCCTCGGCCGGGTGGGGGGTGGCGAGGTCCGCGCGGAAGGAGAGGACTCCGGGGGTGTCCGCGCCGAGGCGCAGGACCAGCACGCCGGCGGGGGCGGAGACGAAGCTCTCCCGCCGGTGGCGCACCCCGCCCGCCGTGTACGACACCGTGTGCACGGCCCGGTCGAGGTCCAGGGCGCGGCGGTAGTCGGCGGCCTCTTCCTCGCCGTGGGAGGGGAAGGTGAGCCGGAGGGTGGCCAGCGGCTGGTACGCCTCCGTCCGGGGGCCGCCGAAGTGGGCGGCGGCGATCGCGTGGGCGGCGGCGTGGTCGCGCTCGCGCAGTACCGCCTCCCGCAGGGCGGGCAGGTGGGCGGCGGCGCCCGCCCGGTCGCGGGGGCCGGGCCCGCCGGACCACAGGGTGTCCGCGTTGAGCTCGATCCGCTCGGTGTGCACGCCCCCGTACGTCATGGCGCCGAGGCGGCCGTTGCCGAGCGGCAGCGCCTCCAGGAAGCCTTCGGCGGGGCGGCGGTACCAGAGCGGGTCGGTGGGGGTCCGGTGGGGGTGCACGTCAGAACTCCTCGGTCGCGGGGGGCCGCTGTCCCTCGGCCAGGTGGTCGCGCAGCCAGCATTCGGTGGTGTTGACGTGCATCAGGGCCGCCGCCCGGGCGAGTTCGGGGTCGCGGGCGACCAGGGCCCGGTGGATCGCCTCGTGCTCGGCGACGGTCCGCCCGGCCGCCTCGGCGTCGGTGAGTCCGCGCCACACGCGGGCCCGCAGCGTGCGTCCGGAGATGTGCTCCAGCAGGGTGGCCAGGGTCTCGTTGCGGGTGGCGTGGACGACCGACCGGTGGAAGGCGGCGTCGTGCCGGATCAGCAGCTCGACGTCGTCCTTCGCGTCCCGCATGGCCGACAGGTGGCGCTCGACCTCGGCGAGGTCCTCGTCGGTGATGCGGGTGGCGGCCAGGGCGGTGGCGGCGGGCTCGAAGAGCCGGCGCACCTCGGTGAGCTCCAGGACGGTGTCGCCCTGCAGCAGTTCGACCGCGCCGCCGAGCCCTTCCAGCAGCAGCGCGGGGGCCAGGCTCGTCACGTACGTCCCGTCGCCGCGCCGGATCTCCAGGACCCGGGCGACGACCAGCGACTTGACCGCTTCGCGCGTCAGGTTCCGGGACAGGCCGAGTTCCGCCGCGAGCTGCTGCTCGGGGGGCAGCTTCGCTCCGGGGAGCAGCTCGCCCTCGCTGATCATCTGACGGATCCGGGTGATTGCTCTGTCGGTCAGGGACACGGCGTCAACGTAGCAGGTGATCCCATGTCCAGGAAGGGAGTTCACTCGCCCCTCCAGGCAATGAGCTTCCCCAGCACGGCACTTCACCGGTCGACCTTCGCAGTCCGAGGCCTCCGGCGCTGGATACATCCCATCAATCACCGCCTTGCCCGGCCTCCTGTTCGCTCGGCCGGCAGGTCCACCTCACGCGAACCACACGTGATCTCCGCAGAAGCCTCGCCCCGGGCCGGTGTCGCGGCCGGGGCGGATCTGCGTACGCTCCGCAGAACACCCGTCGTGACGCACGGGCAGCTACGGAAGATCGAATGAGTTACTGCACGCTCTGCCAACGCCACCTCAACGGCGCGCTGTCCTGTCCGGGCTGCGGGCGGCCGCAGGAGGAACTCCCCCGGCAGGGGGAACTCCCCGAGCAGGGGCGGGAAGGCCCGACCACGGACCCGACCGCCATGGTTTCCGCGCCCCGGAGGGCCCGGCGGCGAACGACCCGGCGGCGCGGCACCCGGCTCGCCCTGGCCGCGCTCGCTGTGGCGGCGGGCGGACTGGCCACCGCCGTGGTGGCGCTCGGCCAGGGCGACGGCGAGGCGGTCCCGCTCCCGGCGGACCGGACGGCGGCGTCCGCGTCGACGGCCACGCCGTCCGCTCCGGGCACTGTGAGCGTTCCCATCACGGCGAGCGCCGCCCCGAGGAGCGCGAGTCCCACGGCGCAACCGTCGACTCCCAGCGCCCGGCCCAGCGCGTCGAGGACCACCGCCGCGCCGTCGCGCACCGCCCCGAGCGGGCCGCCCGCTCCGCAGCCCACGGCGGCGCCGACCACCGGGCACTCGCCCGGCCCGGCCGGGCCCACGGCAACGCCCACACCGACACCAACACCGACCTGCAAGCAGTTCCTGTTCTGGTGCACCTGACCGGCGCTACGAGCCCTTGGACCCGCCGCCGCCCGTGAAACTTGCACCGGCAGAACCGCTTCCAGCGGCCGCATCGCCGGGATGCCGCAGAAGCGGCCCGACCACTCCTTGACAGGCACCGGCCATTGCCGCAGCGTCAACAGCCGACACCGGAAACCGAAGCAGGGGCGGAGCCCGGTTTGCCGAAATGTGAGCGCTCACAACTCGTGGCGCCCGCAGCGCCTTCGCAACGGCACCGGCACCGCCGTCAACCGTCCACAGAGAAGGGGTCCCATCTTGCGTTCCCGGCACCTGAAGTCCCGCCTGCTCGCCGTACTGCTGGCGGTCGGCGCCGCGGCAGGGGTGAGCCTGTCCGCCGCTCCCCCGGCCGCCGCCGCGTCACTGACCCAGGTCACGGCCTTCGGCAACAATCCGACCAACCTGCAGATGCACGTGTACGTCCCGAACGGCGTCAAGCCGCACCCGGCGATCCTGCTGGCGCTGCACGGCTGCCAGGGCTCCGGGCCGTACATGTACTCCAGCACGGACTTCGCGGGGCTGGCCGACCGGTACGGCTTCATCGTCGTCTACCCCTCGACCAGCCCCGGCGGCAGCTGTTGGGACGTCTCCTCCGACCAGGCGCTGACCCGCAACGGCGGCAGTGACCCGGTCGGGCTGATGTCGATGATCACGTACACGGAACAGCACTACGGCGGCAACCCCGGCGCCGTGTACGTCACCGGCGAGTCCTCGGGCGGCATGATGACGAACGTCATGCTCGCGGACTACCCGGACGTGTTCAAGGCGGGCGCCGCGTTCATGGGCGTGCCGTACCACTGCTTCCACACGGGCACCGTGCGCGGCTGGAACGGCGCCTGCGCCGGGGGTCAGGTCTCCATGACCGCGCAGCAGTGGGGCGACCTGGCGCGCCGCGCCGACCCCGGCTACAACGGGCCCCGCCCCCGTGTGCAGCTGTGGCACGGCACCGCCGACCCCATCCTGAACCAGCGCAACCTCGGCGAAGAGACCAAGCAGTGGACGAACGTCCTCGGCGTGGGCCAGACCCCGTCCTCGACGGACACCCCGGCCGCCAACTGGAACCGGTCCCGGTACGCCGACCGCTCCGGCAGGACGCAGGTCGAGACGTACAGCATCGTCGGCGCCGGCCACCAACTCCCGATCCAGGGCACGCCGATGGCCGCCGACGCCGTCCACTTCATGGGCCTGGACGGCAGCTCCGCCGCCACCGCCCCGGGCGCCCGGCAGCCGCACCACGGCTGAGCGACCCCGCCGGGCCGCCGGGCCGCCCTGAAAACCGTCCGCCGCCGCCCCCGGCCGAGGGGCGGCGGCGGCTCAGGAGTCGAGCTGCCCGGGGAACCCCGCTACGGGGTTGCGGCAGAGGGGAGTTGGTGGACGGTGACGGTCGGGTGCAGCCGCCGGGTGTGGTCGAGCGGGCGGACCGGGCCGGTGAGGCGCAGCGGCGCGGTGAGGCGGGCGTCGGTGCTGGAGGCGGAGATCCGAAGCTCCAGAGCGCCGGGTTCGACGATCCGCTCGCCGTCCCGCCCGGTGAAGGAGGCCAGGTCGGCGGGGAGGGTCAGCTCCACCCGGCAGGCCGCTCCGGGGGCCAGCTCGATCCGCCGGTAGCCGACCAGCCGCTGCACCGGCTGGACCACGGTGGCCACCGGGTCGTGGAGGTACAGCTGCACCACGTCGGTACCGGCCCGGGCGCCGGTGTTGCACAGCAGAAAGCTGAGGCGGAACGCGCCGTCGGTTGTGGTCTCGGCCTGCTGCACCTCCAGGTCGGACCAGGCGAACTCGGTGTAGCCGAGGCCGTGTCCGAAGCCGAACGCGGGGGTCGGGTCGGTGCTGGAGACCTCGCCCGCCTGCGCCAGCCGGGCGGCCAGGTAGGTGGAGGGCTGGACGCCGGGGTGAGCGGGGACGGAGACGGGCAGCCGGCCGGACGGGTTGACGCGCCCGCTGAGCACGCCCGCGAGGGCCCGGGTGCCGGCCTGGCCGGGGAAGAAGCACTGGACGATCCCGGCCGCCTCGGTGACGGCCCGGCCGAGCGCGTACGGCCGTCCGGCGAGCAGGGTGAGCACCACCGGTGTCCCGGTGTCCAGCACTGCCTCCAGCAACTGCCGCTGCTTTCCCGGGAGTTCGAGCGACTCGACGTCGCAGCCCTCGCCGCTGGTGCCGCGCCCGAACAGTCCGGCGCGGTCGCCGAGGGCGAGCACCACCACGTCCGCCCGCTTGGCGGCGCGGACGGCCTCGACGATGCCGGCGGTGGACTCGCCGTCGACCGTCACGCCCTGCACCGTCCGCAGCTCGCTGCCGGGGAACTCCTTCTCCAGCGCCTCCCGCAGGGTGGGGAGTTCGAGGCCGGGCTGGGTGTCCGGGTGCCGGCTGCCGACGTGGACGGGGAAGGAGTAGCAGCCGAGCACCGCGGTGGGCTCGTCGGCGTTCGGGCCGATCAGCGCGATCCGGGCCGGGTCGCGCAGGGGCAGCAGGCCGTCGTTGCGCAGCAGCACCACGGCCTGTTCGGCGAGTTCGGCGGCGAGTGCGCGGTTGGCGGGCCCGTCCAGGTCGATCCGGCCGCGCAGCGCCCGGGGGTCGCCCAGGTCCGCGTCGGCGAGGGCGGCCGGGACGGGGCTCCAGTCCTCGTCCAGCAGCCCGAGCTCGGCCTTCTGGACGAGGACGCGGCGCAGCGCCCGGTCGACCAGCCGTTCCGGGACGGCGCCCGAGACGACGGCGTCGAACAGGGGCTGTCCGAAGGTGTCGACGGTCGGCAGTTCGACGTCGACCCCGCTGCCCAGGGCCAGGCCGGCGGCGTCGGACCAGTCCTCGGCGACGCCGTGCAGGGTCTTGAGGAAGGCGATGCCGAAGTAGTCGGCGACGACGGTGCCGGTGAAGCCCCAGGTGTCCCGGAGCAGGCCGGTGAGGAGGTCCTGGTCGGCGGCGGAGGGGAGGCCGTCGGTGTCGGTGTAGGCGTGCATGACCGAGCGGGGCCGCCCTTCGCGCACGGCCATCTCGAAGGGCGGCAGGATGACGTCGGCGCGCTCGCGCGGGCCCATCGAGACGGGGGCGAGGTTGCGCCCGGCCCGGGAGGCGGAGTACCCGGCGAAGTGCTTGAGGGTGGCGACGACCCCGGCCGACTCCAGGCCCTGGACGTAGGCGGTGGCAACGGTGCCGACGAGGTACGGGTCCTCGCCGATCGTCTCCTCGACCCGGCCCCAGCGGGCGTCGCGGACCACGTCGAGCACCGGAGCGAGGCCCTGGTGCACGCCGACGGCCCGCAGGTCGTGCCCGATGGCGGCGGCCGTGGTCCGGACGAGGTCCGGGTTGAAGGTGGCGCCCCAGGACAGCGGCACGGGGTAGGCCGTGGCGCCCCAGGCGGCGAAGCCGGCCAGGCACTCCTCGTGGGCCAGCGCGGGGATGCCGAAGCGGTTGGCGGCGGCGATGCGCTGCTGGGTGCGCAGCAGGGAGAGCGCGCCGATCGCCGGGTCGACCGGGGCCGTGCCGAACGGGCGGGTCAGCTGGCCGAGTCCGTACGGCAGCAGGGTGTCGAGGTCGGGCGGCTCCTCCATGTCGTGCTGGTGGGGGGCGACTTCGTCGCCCTCGCCGTCGGCCCCGACCCACAGGCCGACCAGTTGGGCGGTCTTCTCCCGGAGCGTCATCGCCGCGATCAGGGCGTCGGCCCTGGCCTGCGGGGTGAGCGCGGCGTCCCGCCAGGCGGGCGCGGTCTCCGTGCGCTGGCGGTGGTTCATTTTCCTCCCACGCCCGTCAGTCCCTGGACCAGGGCGCGGCGGGCGAACAGGTAGACGACGAGGATGGGGAGCATGGACAGCACGACGGCGCTGAGCAGTGCGGGCACGTCCACGCCGTGTTCGGTCTGGAAGTCGTACAGGCCGAGGGTGATGACCTTGGTGGAGTCGGACTGGGTGAGGATCAGCGGGAAGAGGAAGCCGTTCCACGCCTGGAGCGCGGCGAAGACGGTGATCGAGGACAGCCCGCCCTTGGACAGCGGGATCACCAGCTGCCGGAAGACCCGGGCCGGGGAGGCGCCGTCCATCGCCATCGCCTCGTACAGCTCGGGGCTGATGTCGCGCATCGCCCCGGTCAGCACCAGGGTGCAGACGGGCAGGCAGAAGGCGGCGGTGGGCAGGACGATGCCGATCAGGTGGTCGTACAGCCCGGTCTGGTTCATGACGTAGAACATCGGCACGATCACCGCCTGGGCGGGGATCGCCAGGCCCAGCAGGAACAGCCGGAAGACCCAGCCGGTGGCCCGGCCGCGGGCGCGCACGATGGCGTAGGCGAGCGGGGGGACGACCAGCAACACGATGGCGACCACGCCGGCGGTGACGGTCAGGGTGTTGAGGAAGTCCTGGCCGAAGCCGTTGGAGAAGTCGTCCAGGTAGTTCTGCAGGGTCCACTGGGCGGGCGGGCTCAGCGGGCCCTCGGTGGAGTAGTCGGCGCGGGTGCGGAAGGTGGCGATCAGCAGGACGTACAGCGGCAGGCCGATCAGCGCCAGCCAGACCAGGGAGCCGAAGCCGGCCAGGAGGTTGGGGCGGCGGCGCATCACATGCCCTCCGTCGTGCCGCGCATGCGGTCGTAGCCGGAGAGCCGGACCAGCACGAGCGAGATCAGGGTGGCGACCACCACGAGGACCAGGGCGACGGCCGAGCCCGGGCCGAACTCGAAGCCCTTGAACGCCTTCTGGTACATGTAGTAGGCGGTGACGGTGGTGTCGGTGCCCGGGCCGCCCTGGGTGAGGATCAGCACCGTGTCGAAGGTGGTCAGGCCGCCGACGACCATGAGGATCACCGAGGTGATGACCGTGTTGCGCAGCTGCGGCAGGGTGATGTGGAAGAACTGCCGCACCCGGCCCGCCCCGTCGATGGCGGCCGCCTGGTAGAGCACCTGGGGGATGGCCCGGGCGCCGCCCTGGTAGAGCAGCGCGTGCAGCGGGGTGTACTGCCACACGCCGACGAAGGTCAGCACGGCGATCGCGCCGCCCTTGGTGCCGAGCAGGTTGCCGTCGCCGAACAGCCAGGTGAGCTGGGCGGGGACGCCGAAGTTGGGGTCGAGGACGGCCCGCCACACCACCGAGACGGCGGTGGCCGAGAGCAGCAGCGGCACGAAGTAGATCGCGGAGAGAACCGCTCGGTTGCGCTGGTGCCCGGCGGCCCAGACGCCGATCAGGATGCTGACCGGCGTCTGGACGACCACGCCGAGGGCGGTGAGCAGCAGGGTGGTCCAGACGGACTGGAGCATCACCGGGTCGTCGAAGAGGGAGGTCCAGTTGTCCAGGCCGTTGAAGTGCGGTTCGCCGATGCCGTCCCAGCTGGTGAAGGACAGCACGGCGACCAGGGCCAGCGGCACGAACGCGAACAGCAGGAAGAACACCGCCGCAGGCAGCGCCCACACGAAGCCCGGGCGGGTCGCCGCCGCGGCGGGGCGCGCGGGGCGGGTCATGAGGTCGGCAAGGCGCTCATGGCCTTGATGAAGCCGTCGGTGTCGATCCGGCCGTCGAAGAACTGCTGGACGGCGGTGTGCATGGGGGTCATGGCGCTCGGCGGGTAGGCCTGGTCCCAGGAGAGCTGGAAGGACGGCGCGGCCTTCACCAGCTCGTACTGGGCCTTGGAGTAGGCGGGGCTGGCCGAGAGGTCGAGGAAGTTGGCGGTGCTGGTGGTGGTCGGCAGGTTGCCGATGGCCAGTTGCGCCTTCACGAAGTCGTCCGAGTACATCAGCTTGAGGAAGGCGGCGGCGGCGTCCGGGTACTTGGTCTTCTTCAGGACGGAGTAGAAGTTGTTGGTGTTGCCGACGACGGCGGCCGGGTCGCCCTTGCCGCCGCTCACGGAGGGGAAGCCGGTGTAGCCGAGGCCGGACTTGGCGAAGTCGGGGTTGGCGTCCTGCTGCGTGGAGTAGTACCAGGAGCCCATCAGTTCGAAGGCGGCCTTGCCCTTGGCGACCAGGGCCGGGGAGCCTCCGTCGGTGAACTTGACGGAGTCGAAGTTGCTGCCGAAGGCGCCGGCGTCGACCAGTTCCTTGAGGGTGCTCAGCGCCTTGCGGCTGTCCTCGCTCGCCCAGGCGGCCTTGTCGCCGTTCAGCGCGCGCTGGAACAGTTCGGGGCCGGCGATCCGGTCGTAGAGGTACTCGAACCACATCAGGGTCGGCCACTGGTCCCCGCCGCCGAGCGCGATCGGGGTGATGCCCTTGGCCTTCAACGCCTTGGTGGCGGCGACCAGTTCGTCCCAGGTCTTCGGCGGGGTGAGCCCGGCGTCTGCGAGCACCTGCTTGTTGTGGAACAGCAGCACCGGCTGGGTGCCGCGCATCGGCACGCCGTACGGCTTGCCGTCCACCACCGCCGAGTTGAAGACCGCAGGCAGGAAGTTGTCCTTCAGACCCGGGTCCTTGGCGATGAAGTCGTCCAGCGGCAGCAGCAGTCCCGCCTTGACGAACGGCTGGATGGAGCCGCCGCCCCAGTTGAAGAAGACGTCGGGGGCCCGCGAGGTGTTGATCACGGTCTGCAGCTTCTGCTGGTAGTCCGCGCCGGGGATGGTGTCCAGCACCACCTTGACCTTGGAGGTCTTGTTGAAGGTCTCGACGAGCTGCTTCTCGACCTTGTTGGCGGCGTCACCGTAGACCAGCACGTGGATCGTCCCGGAGCCGGCGTCGGAGGAGCCGCCTCCGGAGCCGCATGCGGCGGTGGTGCCGAGGACGAGCACGGTGACCGCGGCGACCGCGGCGATTCTCGATCCCATTTCCTGCCCTCTGATTCGAATATTTCGAGCGAGTCGGCGAAACTTGCTGGAAACCTAGGTCCGTGTTGACGGCCAGTCAAGAGACCTGACGGGATCGGTTTCGCTACGGCGGGGGCTAGCATCCCTGCGGTACGGCACGGCCTCGGCCGCGTCGTACGGCCATGTCCGCAGCGGAGTTCGCCCAGCAGGGGCAGTGCAGGAGGAACTCATGACCAGAGCGGCAACGCTCGCCGAGATCGCACAGGAGGCCGGGGTCTCCGCACCGACGGTTTCGAAAGTCCTGAACGGCCGGGCCGACGTCGCCCCGGCCACCCGGGAGCGGGTGGAGGAGCTGCTGCACCGGCACGGCTACCGGCGGCGCGGCAACCGCCAGGCCAACCCGCTGCTGGAGCTGGTCTTCCACGAACTGGAGAGCGCCTGGGCGGTGGAGGTGATCCGCGGCGTCGAGAACGTCGTGCGCGAGGAGGGCCTGAGCATCGTCCTCTCCGAGTCCGCCGAACGGCACGGGCCCGGCCAGTCCTGGGTGGACGGCGTGCTCGCCCGCCGCCCGACCGGCGTGGTGCTGGTGCTGTCAGACCTGGACCGCGCGCTGCGGGAGCAGCTCTCCAGCCGGGACATCCCCTTCGTGGTGATGGACCCGGCCGGCGACCCGGGTCAGGAGGTGCCCGCCGTCGGCACCACCAACTGGGACGGCGGCCTCGCCGCCACCCGGCACCTGCTCGACCTCGGCCACCGCCGGATCGGCCTGATCGCCGGGCCCGCCCGGATGATGTGCAGCCGGGCCCGGGCCGACGGCTACCGGGCCGCGCTCGACATGGCGGGCATCCCGTACGACCCGCGGCTCGTCCGCGAGGGCGACTTCCATCACGAGGCCGGGCACCGGCTCGGCCTGGAGCTGCTCGCGATGCCGGACCGGCCGACCGCCGTGTTCGCCGGGAACGACCTCCAGGCGCTCGGGCTGTACGAGGCCGCCCGCGAACTGGGGCTGCGCATCCCGGAGGACCTCAGCGTGGTCGGCTTCGACGACCTGCCGCTGGCCCGCTGGGTGGGCCCGCCGCTGACCACCGTGCGCCAGCCGCTGACCGAGATGGCCGAGGTGGCGACCAGGCTGGTCATCGACCTGGCCCGTGGGACGCGGCCCGGGACCCGGCGGGTGGACCTGGCCACCAGCCTGGTCGAACGCAGCAGCACGGCGCCGCCGCGAGGGGGTGCCCCGGCCCCCGTTTCCGAGGCCTGAGGCGGCCCGCGCCGCGAGCCGTCCCCCGGGCTCGTGGCGCACCCGGCCGAAGCGGTTCATGTCAGAAAGGTTGACGGGCCGTCGGGCCCGCCCCTACCGTCCCCTCAAGAAGTCGGAGGATGAGCCGAAACTTTCGATGGCCGAATGGCCGCATGGCCGCTCGGCCGCTTGGCCACTTGGTCGCTCGGCCGCTCCCGCACCTCCGGCGTTCCAGGCACACCGCACGTCCCCCTCCTCGCCCCACCCGACGAGAAAGGACCACGCCGGTGCAGTTCCCGACGTCCCGCCTCCCCCGCCCCGGGCGCGCCCGCCACGCCGCCCGCTCCCTCGCCGTCGCCGCCGCGACCGCCCTGGCCGTCACCGCCCTGCTGCCGACCGGCCAGGCCGGTGCGGCGGGGAGCTCCCTGCGCTCGCTCGCCCAGGCCAGGGGGATCTACTTCGGCGCCTCCCTCGCCCAGTCGGACCTGAACAACCCCTCCCTCACCGCGGTCGCGGGCAGGGAGTTCGGCATGCTCACCCCCGCCAACGAGATGAAGTGGGACACCACCGAGCCCGGGCCCGGCAGCTTCAACTTCGCCCCCGGCGACCGGATCGCCTCCTACGCCAAGGCCAACGGGATGCGGCTGCGCGGCCACACCCTGGTCTGGCACAACCAGCTGCCCTCCTGGGTCCGCGGCCTGCCCGCCGACCAGCTGCGCGCCGCCATGCGGCGCCACATCACCGCCGAGGCCGGCCACTACAAGGGCCAGGTCTACGCCTGGGACGTGGTCAACGAGGCGTTCAACGAGGACGGCAGCTTCCGCACCGACGACCCGTTCCACAACGCACTGGGCGACGGCTACGTCGCCGACGCGCTGCGCACCGCCCGGGCCGCCGACCCGAACGCCAAGCTGTACCTGAACGACTACAACATCGAGGGCCTGAACGCCAAGAGCGATGCGATGTACCGGCTGGTGAAGTCGCTCAAGAGCCAGGGCGTCCCGATCGACGGCGTCGGCTTCCAGGCCCACTTCGTCGTCGGCCAGGTCCCCGCGAGCCTGAAGGCCAACCTCCAGCGGTTCACCGCGCTCGGCGTCGACGTCGCCGTCACCGAACTCGACGACCGGATCCAACTCCCGGCGAACAGCGCCGCGTTGGCCCGCCAGGCCGATGACTACGCCGGCGTGGTCAGGACCTGCCTGGCCGTCCCCCGCTGCGTGGGCATCACCCAGTGGGACGTGGGTGACCCGGACTCGTGGATCCCCGGCACCTTCCCCGGCTACGGCGCCGCCACCATGTTCGACAACGGCTACCGGCCCAAGCCCGCGTACACCGCCTCGGCCGCCGCCCTCGCGGCCGGTGCCCACCACCTGGCACCGACCGACTGACGGCCCGCGGGCTCGGTACCTCGGTACCGGTCCGGCGGGGACGCCCCCGCAGGGGGCGCGCACCGCGGGTGAGAGCCGCACGGAGGGGCCGGGGCCGGGGGGCCGGGCCCCTCCGACGGCCTCGCCCGGATGCCGGACGGGGGGGGGGGGGGGGGGGGGGGGGAAGGCGGACGACAGCCACGCCCCCGAGGGCGGGGGGGGGAAGCACCGCCCCCCCCAAGGGGCGTGCATGCGGGGGGGGGGGGGCAAACCCCA
>NZ_JBVHYH010000084.1:0-37097 GCF_055569135.1 Kitasatospora sp. NPDC029367 | reverse complement strand
CGCGGAGAAGGGGGGAGGGGCGGGGGGAGGGGGGCGGTAGGGGGGGAAGGGGGACGCACTGGGGGGGAAGGGAGGGGGGGGGGGGGGGGGGCCCCTCCCCCCCCCCCCCCCCCCCCCGGCTCTCGTCGTCGGTACGTCCTCGTACGTCCTCGGCGGGGCCTGCGGCTCAGAACCCGCCGGTCTGCTCGTCCCGGCGGCGCTGCCAGCGCTGCTCCACCCGGTCCATCATCCCGGCCTTGCGACGCGGGGCCGCGGCCTGCCGGGGGCCGGCGCCCTGGCCCGCGGGCGCCCGGCGCCAGCCGGTCACCGCGAACACCGCGCACCCGAGCATCACCAGGAAACCGACGACGCTGACCCAGATCTGGTCCGGAACGACCATGCCGCCCATCAGCAGGCCGATCCCCACCACGAAGCCCGCGACGGCCAGGTAGACCCGCCGACGGGTAAAGGTGCGCAGCCCGGTTCCCTCAAGCGCTGACGCGAATTTGGGATCTTCGGCATACAGCGCTCGCTCCATCTGGTCGAGCAGTCGCTGCTCGTGCTCCGAGAGCGGCACGGAGTCCTCCTACTCGTCGGTCGCGGGTGCGACCGGTCCGCCTCCCCGGTCGGGGAGGCCAGTCCAATCAGCCTTGGGCACACGGTCGGACGCCCGTGCGGGGGACCCGGCCCGTGTCGTCCATATGCCCCACGCATCCGGCTGTCATGCTTACCGGCTTTACCCAGATCATACGGTCCGTGGGCCCGTTACGGAGTGGTCTGCGCCGCGTGGGACGGGCCACTTCGACCGGGCAGGGCCGCACCCGGGTCAACGCCGGACGGCTCGGACAAGTGCCCGACCCGATGGAATCGGCCCGGACCTGGGGAGGGTCCGGAGCACACCCGGGCGAGGGGCGGGCGGCCGGGGGCTCCGGGCGGGGTCAGGCCAGGGTGGCCAGCAGGTGCAGCTGGGTGGCCACGGCGTGGAAGGCGGGCTGCGCGGCGGCGGCCTCCTCCAGCTTGAGCAGCGCCTCCACGGCGCCCGGCTCGGTGTCCACCAGCACCCCGGGCACCAGGTCGGCGAAGACCCGGACGCCGTGCACCGACTCCACCCGCAGGCCCGCGCCCTCGGCCAGTCGGCCCAGCTCCTCACCGGTGAAGCGGCGCGGCATCGGGTCCTGCTCGCCCCAGCGCCCGTCCTCGGCGGAGAGCACCGTACGGGCCTCGTTGAAGTGGCCGGCCAGCGCCCGGGCCAGCACGGCGCCGTTGCGGTTGGCGGCCAGCAGGCTGACCAGGCCGCCCTTGCGCAGGGTGGCGGCCAGGCTGCCGAGCGACTCCGCCGGGTCGTCCACGACCTCCAGCACGCCGTGGCAGAGCACCGCGTCCACGCTGCCGGGGGCGACCAGCTCGGGCAGCGTCTGGGTGTCGCCCTGGACGGCCCGGACCAGGTCCGTCACCCCGGCCTCGGCGGCCCGGCGCTCCAGCGCGAACAGCGCGTCCGGACTCGGGTCGACCACGGTGACCCGGTGGCCGAGCCTGGCCACCGGCACTGCGAAGTTGCCGGTGCCGCCGCCGGTGTCGACCACGTCGAGCACCGGCTGGTCCAGCTCGGCCGACCGCTTCTCCAGGGCCGCCCGCACCACCTCCCAGACCACGGCGGTACGCAGGGCACTGCGGGGACGCGTCGGGTACACGGTCGGGCTCCTTGGCACGTGCAGATCGATCAGGATGCCTCCACCTTAAGCCTGCCGCCCGGCCGCTCCGCCCTCGCCGGGCAGCTCGTCCCCGTCGAGCGGCAGCCGGGCCGCGGGCGGGGCCGGGCGCAGGCCGAGCAGCCGCTCGACCAGGCGCAGGAACAGCGCGGAGTTGCGGATCAGGTCGTCGGCGTCGCGGGCCGAGGCGGCGCCCCGGATGCCGGCCTCGGCGGCGGCCCGGCGGCGGGCGCCGGCACCGTAGTAGAGCGCCCACTCGGCCAGTTCGGGGGCGACCTCGGGCAGCACCTCCCAGGCGCTGCGGATGGCTTTTCGCCGACGCGGGTTCTTCTCCGGCCGGCCGCGGACGGCCAGCACGGCCGCCACCGTGCGCAGCGCGGCCAGGTGCGCGGTGGCGTAGCGCTCCAGCGGGTCCTCCAGCGCACGGGCGCGGGCCAGCGTGCGGTGGGCGTCGGCGAGCAGGTCGAGGGCGGCCGGCGGCGCGGCGGCCCGGCGCAGTACGGGGTGGACGTCCCGGGCGGCGGCGCCCGGGGTGTGCGGGGTGTCCGGGGTGAGTGGCAGGGCGGCGGAGTGGAGGCGGGCGGTGACGGGCTCAGGATGGCTGATGGTCATGGTCTCCCCCGTTCCGAGGCAGCGCGCGGACCGGGTGGTCCGTGCTCCTCCATCGTGACCGGTACCACTGACAACCGGCCCCGGGAACGGACGCGGCGGCGGCGGGCGCGGTCCCCCCGGTCCGCACCCGCCGCCGTCCGCCGTCGCTCCGCCCACCCCCCACCGGGCGGCGGTGCGAGCTCCCCCGTTCCCCCCGTTCCCCCCGTTCCCCCGTTCGGTCACCGGTCTCCCCCCGGCCCGCTCCGCCGCCCCGTGCCGGCGGTGCGGGGCCCGTGACCGGCACCCGACGCGGACCCGGCACCGCCCCCCGGGGCCCTCCCGGCCAGGGGGGCAGACGGATCCGCCGCCCGGGCGGCCGGCGCCCGACGCGCCGCCCTCCCGGGTGCCACCACTCTCCCGTCCCAGCAGGTCGGAGGCCATCCGCTGACGTACTCAACCGCGGAACTGAGTACCTGTACTCAGTTGCATGCCGCGCCCCCGGAGCGGAACCGCGGCGGCGGCCCGGGGCGTCCCGGCTCCGGGTACGGTACGGCGGGGCCGGGGCGGCCCGAACGGGGGTCGCGAGGCCCGCGAGAACGAGGAGGGGGACGCGATGACGGTCCTGCCGCTGATCTTCACCAGCGGTCTGGCGAGCGGCATCAACGCGTACGCGGTGGTGCTGCTGCTCGGCCTGCTGGGCCGGTTCGCCGGCGCGGAGTCGGTGCCGCACGCGCTGGAGCGCACCGACGTGCTGGTCGCGGCGGCCGTGCTGTTCCTGCTGGAGGCGGTGGCCGACAAGATCCCGTACGTGGACACCGTCTGGGACGCCGTGCACACCGTGATCCGGCCGATCGCCGGCGCCGTCGTCGGCGTGCTGATCGCGAGCGCCGACCCGGGCTCGCTCAGCGAGGTCGCGGCCGGGGCGATGGGCGGCACCACCGCGCTGGTCACCCACCTGGTGAAGGCCTCGCTGCGGATGGCCGTGAACACCACGCCGGAACCGTTCAGCAACATCGCGGTCAGCCTGACCGAGGACCTCTCGGTGGCCGGGCTGGTCACCCTGGCGATCTTCCACCCGTGGGCGGCCGCCTCGATCGCCGCCGTCCTGCTGCTGGTCGGTCTGCTGCTGGTCTGGCTGGCGGTCAGCCGGATCCGCGCCTTCCGGGCCCGCCGCCGCGAGCGCAGGGCCGTCAAGGCCGCCGAGGCCGCGGCCGGAGCGTACGCGGGTCGGGCCTAGGGCCCGGCTTCAAACTCCCGTCGTTCGCCCGGAGGGCGGGCGGGGCGGCGTTGGGGTGCGTGCATCGCAAGGCGGAGGAGGGAGTCCATGCGGTGGGGGCACCTCCCGGCCGAAGGCTGGGGGCCATCGGCGACCGACGACAACGCGGCGAGGTGCGTGCACCGGCGTCGCCCCGCAGACGGGAGTTTGAAGCCGGGCCCTAGGATCGGGTGCCATGGCACGGATCGTCATCATCGGCGCAGGAATGAGCGGGCTCGCGGCGGCCTCCAGGCTGGCGACCATCGGTCACCGGGTGACGGTCTGCGAGGCGAGCGGCGGCTACGGCGGCATGGTCGGCCGGTACGAGCGCGACGGCTTCGCCTTCGACACCGGGCCCGGCCTGCTGCCGCTGCCCGCCGTCTACCGCGACCTCGCGCTCAAGACCGGCAAGGAGCCGCTGGAGCAGCTGGTCGAGCTGGCGCCGGTGGAGCCGGAGAGCCGGCACCTGTTCCCCGACGGCACCGCCGTCACCCTGCCCAACGCCTCCCGCGGCGGCGTCGGCCAGGCCCTCGACACCGCCTTCGGCGCGGGCTCCGGCGCCCGCTGGAGCACGGTGATGAACCACGGCCGGACGGTCTGGGAGGCGACCCGCCGCCCGCTGCTGGAGGAGCCGCTCCCGGCCGACCACGCCTTCCTGGGCACCGACCCGTACCCCGTCCCGGCGCCCACCGGCCTGGCCCGGCTGCGCCGCCCCCGGCCGTGGACCCTCCGGGACGTGGCCGCCCGCGAGCTCGGCGGCCACCCCGGGCTGACCGCCCTGCTCGCCGAGGCCGCCGTCCGGTACGGCTTCGCCCCCGGCGAGGCCCCGGCCGGGGCCACCGTGCTGCCGTACATGGAGCAGTCCTTCGGCGTCTGGTACGTCCGGGGCGGCCTGCGGGCCCTGGCCGACGCCGTGTTCCGGCGCTGCGAGCTGCGCAAGGTCGACTTCCGCTTCGACTCCCCGGTCACCCGGGTGCTCGTGGAGGACGGCCGGGCGTGCGGGGTGGAGACGGCGGACGGACGGATCGACGCCGACCTGGTGGTCTCCGCGATGGACGCGGGCGCGCTGCACCGCCACGGCCTCGCCGAGTGGCCCGGCCGACCGGCCGGGCAGTGGGAGCCGCGCGGGGTACCCGGCCGGTTCGGCGTGCTGCTGGCCCTGCGCGGGGCGCGCCCGGAGGGCACCGCGCACCGGACGGTGGTGCACGCGGCCGACCCGGCGGCGGAGGAGGCCGCGCTGACCGGCGCCGGCCCGCTGTGCGACCGCCCCACCGTGCAGGTGCTGCGCCCGGACGACCCGGCGCTGCGGCCGGACGACGCCCACGAGTCCGTGGTGCTGACCGCGACGGTCCCGGCCCTGGACGGGTTCGACTGGACCGCCCCCGGGGCCGCCGACCGCTACGCCGACCGGCTGCTCGCCCACGTCGACGCGGCCGGCCTGGGCCTGCGCGAACGGGTCCTGTGGCGGGTGGTGCGCACGCCCGAGGACACCCGTCGGGAGACCGGCGCCCTGGCCGGCGCCGTCGCCCGGCCCGCGCTGGCCGGCGCCGCGGGCCGGTGGCTGCGCACCGCCAACGAGTCGCCCGTCCCCGGTCTGCTGCTGGTCGGCGGCAACGCCCACCCGGGCGGCGGGCTGTCCCGGGCCGGCATGTCGGCCTGCATCGCCGCCGGGCTGATCGGCCCGGCGTGACGCCGGCCCGGGCCGATCAGCCCTGGTGCCAGGTGTTCTGCTGCTGGTAGCCGTAGTTCTGGTCGTAGGCCGGCTGCTGCGGGACGCCCTGGCCGTGCTGCTCGGGCTGGGGCTGCCACTGCTGCTGCTCGTGCGGCTGGTGCTCGTGCGGCTGGTGCTCGTGCGGCTGGTGCTGCTGGGCGTTCGGGTCCCAGGCCTGCTGGTGCTGCTGGTAGCCCGCGTACGGGTCCTGGGCCTGCTGGTAGCCGCCGTACGGGTCCTGCTGCTGTTGCGGGTAGCCGCCGTAGGACTGCTGGTCGTAGGCGTAGGCGGGCTGCTGCTGGGGCTGCCACTGCTGCTGCTCGTAGCCGGACTGGTAGGCCGGGGCGTACGGGTCCTGCGGCTGCTGCTGGGCCTGCGGCTGCTCGTAGTACGAGGGGGCGTAGACGCCGTCCTGGGCCAGTTCCCGCAGCTCGAAGGCGGCGGTCCGCTCGACCTCCGGGGCGTCCTCGGCGAGCGGTTCGGGGGCCGGGGCGGTGTTCGGGGCGGTGTCCGGGGCCGGGGTCTCCTCGACCGCGCTGACCTCGCCGACCCGCTTCTCCTCGGCCGCCGCGGCCGCGACCGCCGCGCCGCCGGTCAGGGCGCCCAGCAGGGGCACCTTGGCGAGCGGGCCGGGCAGGCTGCCGTCGGCCTTCCGCAGCGACCAGCCGGCCTGGTACCCCTTCTTGACCGAGAGGGTGACGAAGGTCTGGCCGACCGCGAACAGGCCCGCTCCGGCACCGATCACCAGGACCGAGCCGAGGCCCATGCCGACGGCCACCCCGAGGAAGCCGACCAGGGCGAGCGCCCGCCAGTGCACCGGGGCCCGGTTCTGCAGCAGCACCTCGGCGACCAGCCAGAGCGCCACCACCGCCAACGCGACGTACAGCAGCAGGTATCCGATGCCCATCCGCGCGCTACCTCCAGTCGCGTGCCCGCGCCGGCCGCGCGTGTGCGGCGACTGTACCGGTTCAACGGCCGGGGTACCGCATCGCGTTCCCGCCCTCGGCGGCACCGGCCGGACACGACCGGGCCCGCCACCGGACGGCGGTGACGGGCCCGTGAACAGCGGTGATCAGCGCTGGTGCAGCCCCAGGTTCTGGTAGATCTCCAGCGTCGCCGTGGAGTGGTTGAGCGTGATGAAGTGCAGGCCGGGCGCGCCCTCGGCGAGCAGCCGCTCGGCCATCGTGGTGGCGTGCTCGATGCCGATCGCGCGCAGCGCCGCCGGGTCGTCGATGACGGCCCGCAGCCGGGCCTCCAGCTCCGCCGGGAAGGCCGAGCCGCTGAGCTGCGGGAAGCGCTCCAGCTGCTTGGCGTTGGTCACCGGCATGATCTCCGGGATGATCGGCGTCGCGCAGCCCGCGGCGGTGACCCGGTCGCGGTAGCGCAGGTAGTCGTCGACCTCGAAGAACATCTGGGTGATCGCGTAGTCGGCGCCGGAGCGGACCTTGGCGACGAAGTGCCGGATGTCCTCGTCCCAGTCGGCCGAGCGCGGGTGCATGTTCGGCGAGGCCGCGACGCCGACGCAGAAGTCGCCGATGCCCTTGATCAGCTCCACCAGCTCATAGGCGTAGGTGACGCCGTCCGGGTGACGGACCCACTCGCCCATCGGGTCGCCGGGCGGGTCGCCCCGGACCGCGAGGACGTTCCGCACTCCCTGGTCGGCGTACTGGCCGATGATGTTGCGCAGTTCGGCGACCGAGTGGTCCACCGCGGTCAGGTGGGCGACCGGGGTGAGCGTGGTCTCGGTGGCGATCCGGCCGACCATGTTGACGGTGCGCTCGCGCGAGGAGCCGCCGGCGCCGTACGTCATGCAGACGAAGTTCGGGTCCAGCGGTTCGAGTCGACGGATGGCGTCCCAGAGCTTCTGCTCGCCGACCTCCGTGCGCGGCGGCATGAACTCGAAGGAGAAGGAGCGCTTTCCGGCCGCCAGGAGCTCGCGGACCGTCTGTGCGCGGTCCGGTCTCGTGGAAGCGATGCCGAGTGCCATGCTGGCAGGTTATCCGGCGCCCGAAGGGGCCGGACAACTCGATCCCACGATTCGGGACAAGTAGTGGACGTGCCTCCGCTTCCGCACCGGCCGCCCCGCGCGCCCCCGGCGGCCCTGCTCGCACATCCGTTCCCGGCCGCCCCGCTACGCTTGCTGCACCCCAGCGAACCAGCGGAGCATCATCGTGACCTCGTCCAGCACCCGGCCGGCCAACCCCATGGACGTGGAGGACGTCCGCACCCGCGTCAACGCGGCCCTCGCCGCGTTCATGGCCGGCCAGTCGGCGCTGCTCGGCACGATCTCGCCGCAGCTGGCGCCCGCCGCCGACGCCCTGCGCGACTTCCTGCTCGACGGCGGCAAGCGGCTGCGCCCGGGCTTCTGCTACTGGGGCTGGCGCGCCGCGGGCGGCCCCGCCGACGGCGAGGGGATCGCCAACGCGGCCGCCGCGCTGGAGCTGCTCCAGGCCAGCGCCCTGGTGCACGACGACCTGATGGACCGCAGCGACACCCGGCGCGGCCTGCCCTCGGTGCACCGCCGCTTCGAGGCGCTGCACCGGGACAGCGGCTGGCGCGGCGACCGCGAGCAGTACGGCGCCTCGGCCGCGGTGCTGCTCGGCGACCTGCTGCTGATCTGGTGCGACGAGCTGTTCCTGCGCTCCGGCCTGGACCCGGCCGCCGTGCTGGCCGCCAAGCCGCGGTTCGACCTGATGCGCACCGAGGTCATGCTCGGCCAGTACCTGGACGTGCTGGAGCCGGTGGCCGGCGACTCGGCCGACCAGGGCGCGCCGGAGCGGGCCCGGACCGTACTGCACTACAAGTCGGCGAAGTACACCATCGAGCGGCCGCTCCAGGTCGGCGCCCTGCTGGCCGGGGCCGGGCCGGAGCTGGTCGAGGCGCTCGGCGCGTTCGGGCTGCCGCTGGGCGAGGCCTTCCAGCTGCGGGACGACCTGCTCGGCGTCTTCGGCGACCCGGCCGTCACCGGCAAGCCCGCCGGGGACGACCTGCGCGAGGGCAAGCGCACCCTGCTGGTCGCGCACGCGATGCGGGGCCTGCCGCAGGCCGACGCCCGGCACCTGGACGCCCGGCTCGGCGCACCGGACCTGGCCGCCGAGGAGGTGGCCGGGCTGCGCGAGCTGATCGCCCGCAGCGGGGCGCCGGAGCTGGTGGAGGCCCGGATCGACGAGCTGATGCGGGAGTCGCTGGCCGCGCTGGCGGCGGCGCCGCTCGCCGACGAGCGGGCCCGCACGGTGCTGCTGGCGCTGGCCGAGGCCGCCACCGTCCGCAAGTACTGAGAGACGACGGCGGCGACGGCCCCGGAGGCCGTCAGGCCGCCGCGCGCACCCGGCGGGCGAGCTCGGCGGCGGCGGCCCGCGGGTCCTCGGCCGCCGTGACGGCCCGGACCACGACGATCCGGCGGGCGCCGGCGGCCAGCACCTCGTCCAGGTTGCCGAGGTCGATCCCGCCGATCGCGAACCACGGCCGGTCGGTGGCCTGCCGCGCCGCGTACGAGACCAGGCCGAGGCCCGGCGCGTGGCGGCCCGGCTTGGTCGGGGTCGGCCAGACCGGGCCGGTGCAGAAGTAGTCCACGCCGGGCTCGGCGACCGCCGCGTCCACCTCGGACTCGGCGTGGCAGGAGCGGCCGATCAGCACGTCCTCGCCGAGGATCGCCCGGGCGGCCGGCACCGGCAGGTCGTCCTGGCCGAGGTGCAGCACGTCCGGTCGGGCCGCGTGGGCGACGTCGGCGCGGTCGTTGACGGCCAGCAGCTTGCCGTGCCGGCGGCAGGCGTCGGCGAAGACCTCCAGCGCCGCCAGCTCCTGCTTGGCCTCCAGGCCCTTGTCGCGGAGCTGGACGATGTCCACCCCGCCGGCCAGCGCCGCGTCCAGGAACTCGGCCAGGTCGCCCTGCTCGCGACGGGCGTCGGTGCACAGGTAGAGCCGGGCGTCGGCCAGGCGGGCGCGCAGCGTGTCCGCCGCCATCAGATCAGCATCGCCTGGGCGCGGCGCTTGACCTCGGTGCCGCGGTTCTCCCGGAGCGCCTGGATCGGGCTGCCGGGCAGCGACGGGTCCTCGGTGAAGAGCCACTCCAGGATCTCCACGTCGTTGTACCCGCAGTCCCGCAGCACGGTCAGGGTGCCGGACAGGTGCTTGACCAGCCCCTGGCCGTCGATGAACGCCGCCGGGACCTGCAGCGACTTGTTCGGGCCGCGCCGGACGGCGATCAGGCCGCCGTTCTTGACCAGGTCACGCACTTCGGTGACCCGGACCCCCCACTGCTCCGAGATGTCGGGCAGGTACATCCAGTCGGTGACCAGGGCTTCAATCTTGCTTTCGATCTCACTCACGCCACCAGACTGCCACCTCCGCGGCCCGCCGCGCACCACTCACTACCCCGCGACGGCTCCCTTGAGCGCCACCGTGGGGTCCGCGGCGAGCGCCCGGTCGAGCACCGCACCGCGTTCGATCAGCTTCCGGCCCTGGGTGAGGTCGCGCGGCCGGTCCACCGCCAGCAGCGCGCTCGGCACCCCGTCGCGCAGCCAGAGCACCGACCAGGCGGCCTCCTGCGGGCTGCCGCGCCACAGCAGTTCGTCGCCCTCGGCGTGCCGGCCGGCGTACTGGACCATCCGCCCGAACTGCTCGGACCAGAAGTACGGCACCGGGTCGTACGGCGCGTCCGCCCCGAGCACCGCGGCGGCCGCGGCGGAGCCGGACTGCAGCGCGTGGTCCCAGTGCTGGACGGCCAGCCGGGCGCCCGAGCGGGCCGACGGATAGCTGACGCAGTCCCCGGCCGCGAACACCCCGGGCAGGCCGGTGCGCAGCCGCCCGTCCACCACGACCGCTCCGGAGGCGTCCAGCTCGACGCCCGAGCCGGCCAGCCAGCCGGTCGCGGGCCGGGCGCCGATGCCGACCACCACCTCGTCGGCCGGCAGGCGGGAGCCGTCGGCCAGCAGCACCGCCCCCGGCTCGACGGCGGCCACCCCGACCCCGCAGCGCAGGTCGACCCCGGCCTCGGCGTACCAGGCGGCCATCGCCGAGCCGACCGCGGTCGGCAGCGCGCCCGGCACCGGCGCCGGACCGGCCTCGACCACGGTGACCTCGCAGCCGGCCTGCCGCGCGGCGGTGGACACCTCGGCGCCGATCCAGCCCGCGCCGACCAGCACCAGCCGCAGCCCGGGGCGCAGCAGCGCGCGCAGCGCCAGGGCGTCGTCCAGGGTGTGCAGCAGGTGGGCGCGCTCGGCCCCGGGCAGGGCGCGCGGGGTGGCGCCGGTGGCGATCACCAGCGCGTCGTACGGGAGGTCGCCGCCGTCGGTGCGCAGCACGCCCGGGGCGAGCCCGGTGGCCCGGCGGCCGGTGAGCAGTTCGATGCCGAGCGGCCCGTAGTCGATGTCCAGGGTGGTGGCGTCGGTCTTGCCGAGCAGCACGTCCTTGGAGAGCGGCGGCCGGTCGTACGGCGCGTGCCGCTCCTCGCCGACCAGGACGATCCGCCCCGGCCAGCCGCCCTGCCGCAGCCGCAGGGCGCACTGCGCCCCGGCCAGCCCGGCTCCGACGACGACAACCACCCGGTCCGTTCCGCTCAGCTCTGCCACGCCCGTCACTGTACCCAGCACCGCTGAACCGGCTCTGAGCCGCTCACCACCGGACCGCTCGCCCGCCCGACGGCCCGGGCCGCCGCCCCCGTCTCACCCCTCACACGGCCCTTCGGCCGGGCCGACCCCCGGCGTTAAGGTGGACGCACCACACGGGAGCCCGGCGGACCGGGCTGAGAGGCGGGCTGGCACGGCCTGCGACCGTCCGAACCTGATCCGGGTCATACCGGCGAAGGGAGAAGAGCAGCTTTGTCACGCATGCCATCGGGCAGCCGCGCCGACGTGCTGGTGATCGGCGGGGGCGTCATCGGCCTCGCCGTCGCCTGGCGCGCCGCGCAACGCGGGCTGCGGAACGTGATCGTGGTCGATCCCGGCCACGGCCGGGGGGCGGCCGGGGTCGCCGCCGGGATGCTCGCCCCGGTCACCGAGCTGCAGTACGGCGAGGAGCCGCTGCTGCACCTCGGGATGGCCTCCAACCAGCGGTACGAGACCTTCGCCGCCGAGCTCACCGAAGCCAGTGGCGGCCTGGACACCGGCTACCGCCGCTGCGGCACCATCGCCGTCGCCCTGGACTCCGACGACCGCGCGGAGCTGCGCGAACTGCACGCCTTCCACCAGCGGCTGGGCCTGGACTCCAGCTGGCTGACCGGCCGGGAGGCCCGTCGGCTGGAGCCGATGCTCGCCCCCGGCGTGCGCGGCGGCCTGCACGTCGCGGACGACCACCAGGTGGATCCGCGCCGGCTGCTGACCGCCCTGGTCGCCGCCTGCGAGCGGGCCGGCGTCCGGCTGCACCGGGCCGAGGCCGTCGGGCTGCTGGTGGACGGCGGCCGTGCGGTCGGCGCCCGGCTGGACGACGGGGAGTCCCTGACCGCCGAGCAGGTGGTCCTCGCCGCCGGCCCGCACAGCCACCGGCTGCCCGGGCTGCCCGCGGGGGTGCTGCCCGCGGTGCGGCCGGTGAAGGGGCAGATCGTCCGGCTGCACATCCCGCAGGCCTACCGGCCGTTCCTGTCCCGCAACGTCCGCGCGGTGGTGCGCGGGCAGCACCTGTACCTCGTCCCCCGGGAGAACGGCGAGCTGGTGATCGGCGCGACCACCGAGGAGCAGGGCTACGACACCACCGTCACCGCCGGCGGGGTGTACGAACTCCTGCGCGACGCGCACGAGTTGGTACCGGGGATCACCGAACTCCCGCTGCGCGAGACCTCCGCCGGGCTGCGCCCCGGCTCGCCGGACAACGCCCCGCTGCTGGGCCCGACCGCCCTGCCCGGACTGGTCGCCGCCACCGGCCACTACCGCAACGGCGTGCTGCTCACCCCGGTCACCGCCGACCTGCTCGCCGACTACCTGGCGACCGGCGAAGTCCCCGACCTGGCACGGCCGTTCACGCCGACCCGGTTCTCCCCCGAAACCCCCGTCGCGAAGGCCTGCGCATGACCGAGACCGCCCCAAACAAGAACGCCCCGAACGAGATCGCCCTGACCGTCAACGGCGAGCCCCGCCGGCTGCCCGCCGCCACCACCCTCGCCGAACTGGTGGCCACCGTCAGCGCCGCCAACTCCGGCGTCGCGGCCGCCCTCAACGAGGCCGTGGTGCCGCGCAGTTCATGGCCCGGGACGACGCTGGACAGCGGCGACCGGATCGAGATCCTGACCGCCGTCCAGGGAGGCTGAACCATGGCCGACGACCTGCTGACCATCGCCGGGACGACCTTCTCCTCCCGGCTCATCATGGGCACCGGCGGCGCGCCGAGCCTGGAGGTCCTGGAGCGCGCCCTGCTCGTCTCCGGCACCGAGCTGACCACCGTGGCCATGCGCCGGGTGGACGCGAACACCCAGGGCTCCGTCCTGGACGTGCTGACCCGCAACGGCATCCGGGTGCTGCCCAACACCGCCGGCTGCTTCACCGCCGGCGAGGCGGTGCTGACCGCCCGACTGGCCCGCGAGGCGCTCGGCATCGACTGGGTGAAGCTGGAGGTGATCGCCGACGAGCGCACCCTGCTGCCGGACCCGATCGAGACCCTGGAGGCCGCCGAGACGCTGGTCGACGACGGCTTCACGGTGCTCCCGTACACCAACGACGACCCGGTGCTGGCCCGGAAGTTGGAGGACGTCGGCTGTGCGGCGATCATGCCGCTGGGCTCGCCGATCGGCTCCGGGCTGGGCATCCGCAACCCGCACAACTTCCAGCTGATCGTGGAGAGCGCGGGCGTCCCGGTGATCCTGGACGCGGGCGCCGGCACCGCCTCCGACGTCGCGCTGGCGATGGAGCTGGGCTGCGCCGCGGTGATGCTCGCCTCCGCGGTGACCCGGGCCCAGGACCCGGTACTGATGGCCGAGGCGATGCGGCACGCCGCCGAGGCGGGCCGGCTCGCACACCGGGCCGGGCGCATCCCGCGCCGCTTCCACGCCGAGGCCTCCTCGGCGATGGCCGGCCGCGCCGACCTGGACACCCGCGAGCGGCCGGCGTTCTGAACCCGTAGCGGATGTCACAAGCCGGTCCCGGAGGCGGTGTCCGCCGGGACCGGCCCGCGCCCGCCCCACTAGACTCCCCCGGGTGGACATGGCACTGCACGACCCCCTGATCGGTACCGTGCTCGACAACCGGTACCGGGTCGAGCAGCGCATCGCGACCGGCGGGATGTCCACCGTGTACCGGGGCACCGACACCCGGCTGGACCGGGTGGTCGCCCTCAAGGTGATGCACCCCCAGCTCGCCGGGGACGAGGGTTTCACCGCCCGCTTCATCCGCGAGGCCAAGGCGGTCGCCAAGCTCACCCACCCCAACGTGGTCAACGTCTTCGACCAGGGCGCGGACGGCGGAAACGTTTTCCTCGCCATGGAGTACGTGCCCGGCCGCACCCTGCGCGACCTGCTGCGCGACCGAGGCGCACTGTCCGTCCGGGCCGCCCTGGACGTGCTGGAGCCGGTGCTCGCCGCCCTCGGCGCCGCCCACCGGGCCGGGCTGGTCCACCGGGACGTCAAGCCGGAGAACGTGCTGATCACCGAGAGCGGCCTGGTCAAGGTCGCCGACTTCGGCCTGGTCCGGGTGCTCGGCAGCGCCGACGGCGCGCCCACCTCGACCAGCACCGCCACCGGCGGCACCGTCATGGGCACCGTCTCCTACCTGGCCCCCGAGCAGATCCTCCCGGACGCCCCCACCGACCAGCGGGTCGACGTCTACGCGGCCGGCATCCTGCTGTACGAGATGCTCACCGGCCGCCGCCCGCACACCGGCGACAACCCCGTCCAGGTCATGTACAAGCACCTGCACGAGGACGTCCCCGCTCCCTCGCTGACCGCCCCCGCCGTCGCCCCGGCGCTGGACGCCATAGTGGCCGGCGCCTGCGCCCGGGCCGCCGACGCCCGCCCGTACGACGCGGTGGAGCTGCTCGCCGCCCTCCAGCGGGTCCGCCGCACGCTCACCCCGGAGGAGCTGGACGCCGAGCCGCCGGCCTCCACCCGGCCCAGCCCGCGCTACCCGACCAGCGAGCCGACCTCGGTGATCCAGCCGCTCCCCGGGCCCGCCGACGCCCCGCCGGCGGAACGCACCAGCGTGCTGGACGTGCCGGCCGAGCTGCTGGACCAGCTGCTGGTCGAGCCCCGCCCGTACGACGAGCCGACCCCGGTCCGGACCCGCCGACCCGGCCGGGCCCGCCGCCTCCCGCGCAAGGCGCTGCTCTGGGCGGCCGCACTGACCGCCCTGGTGCTGGCCGTCGGCGGGGTCACCTACGGGATCTCCGAGGGGCTGTACGGCTCGGTGCCGAGCGTGCTCGGCAAGGACCGGTCGCAGGCGCAGCGGATCCTGGACGGCGAGGGCATGCACGGCCGCTTCGTCGAGGTGTTCAGCGAGTCCGTCCCGGCCGGGCAGGTGATCTCCACCGACCCCGGGGTGGGCGCGCGCACCCGCAAGAGCGACCCGGTGACGGTCACCCTCTCCAAGGGCCCCAAGCGGATCGCCGTGCCGGACGTCACCGGCAAGAGCGCGGACGACGCGGCCGCCACCCTGGCCGGCGCCCAGCTGACCAGGGGCGGGGTGACCCAGACCTACAACGACACCGTGCCGGAGGGCTCGGTGATCAGCAGCACGCCGGCGGCCGGGCAGCAGCTGCCGGAGAACTCCGCGGTCTCGCTGGTGGTCAGCAAGGGCATGGTGCCGGTGCCGGACGTCGGCGGGATGAGCCGGGACGACGCCCAGCGGGCGCTGCAGGCGGCGGGCTTCACCATGAAGGCCGGCACGGACTGGACGCTCGGCATGGGCAAGGTCGGCAGCCAGTCCCCGGCGGCCGGCGAGCGGCGCCCGCAGAAGACCGTGGTGACGGTCAACTTCTCGCTGTTCTGACGGGGTTCACCGCCCGGCCCGCACGGGGTCCACCGCTCAGCGGAGCGGCCCGTCGCCCGGCTCCTCCTGGTAGGAGTAGCGCTGCTCGCGCCACGGGTCGGCCTGGTTGTGGTAGCCGCGCTCCTCCCAGAAGCCGCGCCGGTCGGCCCGCATGTACTCCACCGCGCGCACCCACTTGGGGCCCTTCCAGGCGTACAGCCGCGGCACCACCAGGCGCACCGGGAAGCCGTGTTCGGCGGTCAGCGCCTCGCCGTTGCGGTGGGTGGCGAGCACGGTGTGCGGGTCGGCGAAGTCGGCCAGCCGCAGGTTGGCGCTGTAGCCGTACTCGGCCCAGACCATCACGTGGGTGACGCCGGGCGCGGGGGGCACCAGGTCGAGCAGGAGGGCCGCGGGCACGCCCGTCCACTCGTTGCCGAGCATCGAGAACTTGGTGACGCAGTGCAGGTCGGCGACCACGGTGGTGCGCGGCAGCGCGGTGAAGGCCGCGAAGTCCCAGCTGTGCTTCTCCGCCGAGGCGGTGGCCCCGAACACCTGGAGGTCCCAGGTCAGCGGCTTGAAGCGGGGCACCGGTCCGTAGTGCAGGGCCGGCCAGCCGCGCTGCGCGCGCTGCCCCGGGGGGAGGGTCGGGTCAGACGGCGGAAGCGGTTCTCGTTCGGACTGACCCATGGCTCCATGGTGACAGACGGCGGACGGGCCCCGGCGCGCGCCCCTTGGCCCGGGTGCACGCCCCCGCCCGTACGGGCCAATGGTCGATCGTGCGCCCCCCACTTATCTCCCAAATCGGATATTCCGACACATGTCCTAGTGAGTGTGAACTTACTGGAATTTCCTCCCGATACGGTGCCAGGATGCGCAGCGCAGGACTCACCGCAGGACGTAGCGCAGGGAGGCAGCACCATGCAGGGCGACCCGGAGGTCATCGAGTTCCTCAACGAGCAACTCACGGCCGAGCTCACCGCGATCAACCAGTACTTCCTGCACGCCAAGATGCAGGAGAACTTCGGCTGGACGAAACTCGCCAAGTACACCCGGCACGAGTCGTTCGACGAGATGAAGCACGCCGAGACGCTCACCGACCGGATCCTGTTCCTGGAGGGGCTTCCCAACTACCAGCGGCTGTTCCACGTCCGGATCGGCCAGACGGTCAAGGAGATGTTCGAGGCGGACCGCCAGATCGAGGTCGAGGCGATCGACCGGCTCAAGCGCGGGATCGTCGTGATGCGGGCCAAGAACGACGTCACCTCGGCGAACATCTTCGAGGACATCCTGGCCGACGAGGAGCACCACATCGACTACCTGGACACCCAGCTGGAACTCCTGGAGAAGCTCGGTGAGGCGCTCTACCTCGCCCAGCTGATCGAGCAGCCGGAGTCCTGAGCCCGACGCCCCGGCAGCCCGAACCCCTGCCTCAGGCGACCCGCAGCGGGAGCACCGGGGCGACCGGGGCGATCGGGGTCGGCTTCGCGGCGGCCGGCGCGGGCGCGTCCTGGGCCTCCGGGTCGGCGAGGCCGAGCCTCGCGGCCAGCCGGGCGGTCGGGCAGGGCCGGGCGCCGTGCTCGCCGAGCAGGGCCTGGATCCGGCGCACGCAGGACCCGCAGTCCGTACCGGCCTTGCAGCCCTTGGCTATCTGGCGCGGGGTGTTGGCACCGCCGTCGATCGCCTTCTTCACCTGGTCCTCGGTGACCGCATGGCACATGCACACGTACATCGCGGTCTCTCCCGGGGTGAAGCGCCGTGGGGCACGGAGTGGATCTTGACTAAGGCTTGCCTTAGTTCACTAAGCCTCACCTTACCCGGCGATCCGGGTGCGAAAAAGCCCCTCCGGGCTCGGGAATCCCGAATCCGGAGGGGCCTTCGTCACATTCGCCCTGCTCAGGACCTACTGGCCGCGGTACATCTCCGCCACCAGGAACGCCAGGTCCAGCGACTGGCTGCGGTTGAGCCGCGGGTCGCAGGCCGTCTCGTACCGCTGGTGCAGGTCGTCCACCAGCACCTCGTCGCCGCCGCCCACGCACTCGGTGACGTCGTCGCCGGTCAGCTCCACGTGGATGCCGCCCGGGTGGGTGCCCAGCGCGCGGTGCACCTCGAAGAAGCCCTTGACCTCGTCCAGGACGTCGTCGAAGCGGCGGGTCTTGTGGCCGCTGGAGGCCTCGAAGGTGTTGCCGTGCATCGGGTCGCAGATCCACACCGGCTTGGCGCCGGAGGCGGTGACCTTCTCCACCAGGGTGGGCAGGTGGTCGCGGATCTTGCCCGCGCCCATCCGGGTGATGAAGGTCAGCCGGCCGGGCTCGCGCTCCGGGTCCAGCTTCTCGATCAGGGCGAGCGCCTCGTCCACCGAGGTGGTCGGGCCGAGCTTGACCCCGATCGGGTTGCGGATCTTGGAGGCGAACTCGATGTGCGCGTGGTCCAGCTGGCGGGTGCGCTCGCCGACCCACACCATGTGGCCGGAGACGTCGTACAGCTCACCGGTACGCGAGTCCACGCGGGTCAGCGCGGTCTCGTAGTCGAGGACCAGCGCCTCGTGCGAGGAGAAGAACTCGACGGTCTTGAACTCCTCCGGGGCCACCCCGCAGGCGTTCATGAACGCCAGGGCGTTGTCGATCTCCCGGGCGAGCTGCTCGTAGCGCTGGCCGGCAGGCGAGTTGCGCACGAAGTCCTGGTTCCAGGCGTGCACCTGGCGCAGGTCGGCGTAACCACCGGTGGTGAAGGCGCGCACCAGGTTCAGCGTCGCGGCGGACGCGTTGTACATCCGCTTGAGCCGCTCCGGGTCCGGGATCCGGGACTCGGGGGTGAACTCGAAGCCGTTCACCGAGTCGCCGCGGTAGACCGGCAGGGTCACGCCGTCCCGGGTCTCGGTCGACTTCGAGCGCGGCTTGGAGTACTGGCCGGCGATGCGGCCGACCTTCACGACCGGCACCGAGGCCGCGTACGTCAGCACGGCGGCCATCTGGAGCAGCGTCTTCAGCTTGTTGCGGATGTGCTCCGCCGACACGCCGTCGAAGGCCTCGGCGCAGTCGCCACCCTGGAGGAGGAAGGCCTCCCCCCGTGCCACGGCGCCGAGCCGGGCGCGCAGCTGGTCGCACTCGCCGGCGAAGACGAGCGGCGGATAGGAGGC
Organism: Kitasatospora sp. NPDC029367; assembly: GCF_055569135.1. NCBI lineage: Bacteria > Bacillati > Actinomycetota > Actinomycetes > Kitasatosporales > Streptomycetaceae > Kitasatospora > Kitasatospora sp. NPDC029367. The sequence goes on along the minus strand of NZ_JBVHYH010000084.1, from coordinate 18,829 downwards.
GAGCTCAGCAAGGGTCTTGCGCAGAGCCTCTTGGTCCGGCCATTCAGGCTGCTGCGCCGCGGGCAGGGACTGCCAGGAGTGGCCAGTCCTCGTTGTCTCAGTCGTTGCGGTCACACGGCAAGGCTACGGGGTGCCGCGAGCGTTCCGTGACCATTGCCCGATGGGTGAGACGCGTCCCGGACATCTCGGGTGAGCGGGCTCACCCGCACGGCCCCGTCCGCTACGCTCGACCCCATGCACGCGCCCCACAACCACTCCTGGTGGTGGGCCTCCCCCCTGGGTGGCCCACCGATCGCGCGTTCCTAGACGAACACGACGGCCGCCCCTCGGGGCGGCCGTCGTGCGTTCGGAGCAGACGGCCCTCCGGGAGCGGAACCCGCACCGCCCTCGCCATCCACCCCGGAAGGAAGCCGTACTCGTGACCACCCCCGCCGAGCTGCTCGCCCGCCTCACCGCCCCCGGCGCCCCCGCCTTCGCCCTGCTGCACCGCCGCACCCCCCGGCACGCCCCGGACACCGTCGAGGTGCTGCTGGGCACCGTCGACAGCTACCCGACCCTGGCCGACCTGCCGGTCCGGGCCGGCATCCCCGCCGCCGGACCGGTCCACGACCTGCTCGCGCTGGTCCCGTACCGGCAGATCCGCGAGCGCGGCTTCGAGGCCCACGACGACGGCACCCCGCTGCAGGCCCTCGCCGTGACCGAGCAGCACGCCCTGCCGCTGGCCGCCTTCACCGCGGCCCTGCCGCAGGAGCCGGTCCGGCTGTCCGGCGGCGCCTTCGACGTGGACGACGAGGCGTACGCGGCGATCGTCCGCCGGGTGATCGACGACGAGATCGGCAACGGCGAGGGCGCCAACTTCGTGATCCGGCGCGACTTCCACGCCACCCTGGAGGACTTCGGGCCGGCCCTCGCCCTCACGCTGTTCCGCCGCCTGCTGGAGCAGGAGCGCGGCGCGTACTGGACCTTCCTGGTGCACACCGGGGAACGGCCTGCCGGAGGCGGGCCGAGTCGCATCCTGGTCGGCGCCTCCCCCGAGGTGCACGTCCGGCAGAGCGGCGGCACCGTCGTGATGAACCCGATCTCCGGCACCTACCGCTACCCGGCCGGCGGCTCCGACCTCGACTCGCTGCTGCGGTTCCTCCACGACCCCAAGGAGCTGGAGGAGCTCACCATGGTGGTCGACGAGGAACTCAAGATGATGTGCACGGTCGGCGACCTCGGCGGCCAGGTGCTCGGCCCCCGGCTCAAGGAGATGTCCCACCTCGCCCACACCGAGTACGAGCTGCGCGGCCGCACCTCGCTGGACGTCCGCGAGGTGCTGCGCGAGACGATGTTCGCCGCCACCGTCACCGGCAGCCCGGTGCAGAACGCCACCCGGGTGATCCGCCGCTACGAGCCCACCGGGCGCGGCTACTACTCCGGCGCGCTCGCCCTGATCGGACGCTCCGCCAGCGGCGGGCAGCTGCTCGACTCGCCGATCTGCATCCGCACCGCCGACATCGACCCGGCCACCGGGCGGCTGGTCGTCCGGGTCGGCGCGACCCTGGTACGCCACTCCGTTCCCGAGTCCGAGGTCGCCGAGACCCACGCCAAGGCCGCCGGGGTGCTCACCGCGATCGGCGCCCGGCCCGCCCCCGCCCGGCTGCCGCACGCCGGCGGGCCCCGGCTCGCCGACGACCACCGGGTGCAGGCCGCACTGGACTCCCGCCGGGCCGACCTCGCCCCGTTCTGGCTGCGGATGCAGGCGCCGTCCCGGGTCACCGAGGCCCTGCCGACCCTGGTCGTGGACGGCGAGGACACCTTCACCTCGATGCTCTCCCACCTGCTGACCTCGCTCGGCCACCAGGTCACCGTGGTCCGCTTCGACCGACCGGGCCTGCGCGAACTGGTCGCGGCCCACCGCGGCCCCCTGGTGCTCGGCCCCGGCCCGGGCGACCCGGCGCTCGCCGACGACCCCAAGATGGCGGTGCTGCGCCCGGTCGTCGCGGACGCCCTGGCCGCCGTCCGCTCCGGCGCCCGGACGGCCCCGCTGCTCGCGGTCTGCCTCAGCCACCAGCTGCTCGCCGCCGAACTCGGGCTCGCGCTGGGCCGCAAGGCCGTCCCGTACCAGGGCGCCCAGGAGCGCATCGACCTGTTCGGCGACAAGCGGACGGTCGGCTTCTACAACACCTTCACCGCGCGCTGCTCGGAGGCCGACGCGGCCCGGCTCGCCGCCGAGGGCGTCGAGGTCGCCCGGGACGCCGCCACCGGCGACGTCCACGCGCTGCGCGGCCCCGGCTTCGCGGGCCTGCAGTTCCACCCGGAGTCGGTGCTCACCCGGGACGGCGTGGACATCGTCGCCGCCCTGCTGCGCGAGGCGGCGGCCGTCCGGGGCTGAACGGGCCCCGGGCCGGTCCTCGAACTCCCGCCTGCGGGACGGGAGTTCGAGGACCGGACCTACAGCTCCTCGTCCAGCCCCTGCTCGATCGCGTACCGCACCAGCTCCACCCGGTTGTGCAGCTGCAGCTTGCCCAGGGTGTTCTGCACGTGGTTCTGCACCGTCCGGTGCGACAGCACCAGCCGGTCGGCGATCTGCCGGTACGACAGGCCCTTGGCCACCAGCCGCAGCACCTCGGTCTCCCGGGCGGTCAGCTGCGGGACGGCCGGTGCCGAGGCCGGGGCCGGCTCCGCGGCCAGCCGGCGGAACTCGCCGAGCACCAGCCCGGCCAGGCCCGGCGTGAACACCGCGTCGCCGACGGCCGTACGGCGCACCGCGTCCAGCAGCTCCTCCCGCCCGGCCGACTTCACCAGGTACCCGGTCGCCCCGGACTTCACCGCCTCCAGCACGTCCTGGTGCTCGCCGCTCGCCGACAGCACCAGCACCCGGACCGCCGGGTCGTGCCCGACCACCTGACGGCACACCTCGGCGCCGGGCAGGCCGGGCAGGTTGAGGTCCAGCACCACCACCTGCGGCGAGCAGGCCCGGGCGCGGCGCACCGCCTCCTCGCCGTCGCCCGCCGTGGCCACCACGTCCAGGCCCGCCTCGGCCAGGTCGCGCGAGACGGCGTCCCGCCACATCGGGTGGTCGTCCACCACCATCACCCGTACCGGCCGGTCGGTGGCCGGCGGCCCGGCGGCCGGCTGGTCGGTCATCGGCTGGTCGGTCATTGAGAGGCCTTTCTCGGAACGCGCAGTTCGACCTCGACGCCCTCCCCGGGCGCCGAGTACAGCTCGGCGGTGCCGCCGAGGTCCAGCACCCGGCCGCGGATGGACTGGGAGACGCCCAGCCGCCCGGCCCGCTCCGCCTCGCCGAGCCGCCCTGGGGCGTAGCCCGGGCCGTCGTCGCGGATGCTGACCGTGACGGCCTCCGGCTCGTCCTCCACCAGGATCCAGGCCCGGGCCGACTCCCCGGCGTGCTTGCGGACGTTGTCGACGGCCGCCCCGACCGCCGCGGCGAGCTCGCCCGCCGCCGGGCCGGGCAGCAGCACCGGGGTGCTGGGGGCGGAGAGCGTGATCCGCTCGTCGGCGTAGCGGCGCAGCAGTGCGGTCAGGTCGCGCGGCCCGGCCGGGTCGACCGCTTCGGCCCGGTCCGGCTCCGGCGGCCGCTGGGCCGGCAGCGGGCCGCCGGTCATCAGGGCCCGCAGCGCGCGCTCCTGCTCACCGGCGAGGCGGCCCAGCTCGGCGAAGTCGGAACCGTTGCTGCTACCGCCGCCGGTGCCGCCGCCCCCGCCCAGCTCGGCGCCCCGGCGCTGGACCAGGGCGAGCACCTGGAGCACGCCGTCGTGGATGTCCCGGGAGAGCCGCTCGCGCTCCCGGGTGGCCGCCTCGACCTGGAGCGCCCGGGTGAGGGTGGCCTCGCTGGCCCGGGCCAGTTCGATCACGTACCCGATGGCGCAGCCGGCCACCAGCAGCAGCACGATGTTGTGGATGTTGTCGCCGGTCGGGCCGCCGTGGAAGAGGATGTTGGCCACCCCGATCACCGCGCCGGCCGCCGCCGACGGGCGCCAGCCGCCCTTGGCGGCGAAGCCGAGGACGGTCCCGGCCGCCCAGATGGTCGGCAGGGTGGGCGCGCCGTGGCTGATCCGGGCCGGGGCGTCGGTCATCCCGCTCATCACGATGCCGGTCACGGCCAGGGCGAGGTCGAAGCCGAGGACGTACCAGGTGCAGCGCTGCGGGTTGGCGAAGGCCCGGGTGCTGGCGAGCGTCCAGAGAATCAGCGCGCCGAAGTAGATCCAGCCCGCGACCGGGTGCAGGAAGTGCAGGTACGAGTTGAAGTACCGGAGCAGGGCGTAGCAGAGGGCGAGCACCCGGAAGTACGAGATCGCCTTCCACAGCGGGAGCTCGACGGACATGCCGCCGGCCGCCACCGCGCCGCCCACCGCGGCACCCGTTCTCGCGCCGTCCGCCATCTCCCGGCCCCTCCCCCTGGACCCGACCGGGTCGGTCAGGCCGACCCGGTGCCGTTCTGCTCCTGCTGCGCGGCCTTCTCGGCCTTCTCCGCCTCCGCCGCCTTCTCGGCTTCGGCGGCCTCGGCCTTCTCCGCCTTGGCGGCGGCCCGGCGTTCGGCGTCGGCCTTCTTCTTCTCGTCGGCGATCTGTCGCTTGGCGGCGGTCGCGTAGATGTCCACGTACTCCTGGCCGGAGAGCCGCATGATCTCGTACATCACCTCGTCCGTCACCGAACGGAGGATGAAGCGGTCGTTCTCCATGCCGTGGTAGCGGGAGAAGTCCAGCGGGCGGCCGATCCGGATGCCCGGGCGGATGCCGAAGTTGGGCACCACCTGGCCGGGCGGCTGCACCTTCTCGGTGTCGATCATGGCGACCGGGATGACCGGGGCGCCGGTGGCCAGCGCGACCCGGGCCAGGCCGCCGACCTTGCCGCGGTACAGCTTGCCGTCGGGCGAACGGGTGCCCTCGGGGTAGACGCCGAACAGCTCGCCGCGGTCCAGCACCGCGATGGCGCTGCGGATCGCGGCCTCACCGGCGCCGCGCACGCCCGAGCGGTCCACCGGCAGCTGGCCGACGCCCTTGAAGAAGGCGGCGGTCAACCGGCCCTTGAGGCCAGGGGTGTTGAAGTACTCGGCCTTCGCGATGAAGGTCACCCGACGCCTGATCAGCGCGGGGAAGAAGAACGAGTCCGAGAAGGAAAGGTGGTTGCTCGCGATGATCGCCGCACCTTCGGTGGGGATGTTCTCCTCACCCTCGATCCACGGCCGGAAGAAGATCCGAAGCAGTGGCGCGACGATCATCTTCATCAGTCGGTAGAACAACCCGGGCCTCCTGTTATGCGGACCGGTCGATCCTAATGCCCCGCGGCCACCCGCTGTGCCCGGGCCCGCCGTAGGGGGTGTACGTCCCGGCGCGGGGCGTGGGACGATGCGGATTCCTGCAGCTCCCCTCTCAGCGTCCCCTCCCCCAGCGCCACCCGCCCGCGAAGGAGTCCGCCATGCCGCTGCTGCCCGGTGCCGAACCGTACCGCCACCGTGGCGGACCGGTCGGGGTGCTGCTGTGCCACGGCTTCACCGGGTCCCCCCAGTCGCTGCGGCCGTGGGCCGAGGAACTGGCGGCGGCCGGGTTCACCGTCTCGCTCCCGTTGCTGCCCGGGCACGGGACCCGTTGGCAGGACATGCAGGTCACCCGGTGGGAGGACTGGTACGCGACGGTCGAGCGCGAGCTGCTGACCCTCGCCGAGGAGTGCGAGCAGGTGTTCGTCTGCGCGCTGTCGATGGGCGGCGCGCTGGCGCTGCGACTGGCCGCGCTGCACGGCGCCACGGTGTCCGGGCTGGTGCTGGTCAACCCGTCGGTGCGCTCGGACAACCCCGCCGGGGTACTGCTGCCGGTGCTGCGGCACCTCGTCCCGAGCATCCCGGGGATCGCCAACGACATCCACAAGCCCGGCGCCCGGGAGCTCGGCTACGACCGGACGCCGCTGCACGCCGCGTGGTCGCTGAGCCGGCTGTGGCAGGAGGTCCAGCGGCGGCTGCCCGAGGTGACCCAGCCGGTGCTGCTCTTCCACAGCCCGCAGGACCACGTGGTCTCGCCGGCCAACTCGGACCTGGTGCTGGCCCGGATATCCTCGACGGACGTGACGGAACGGCTGTGCCAGCGCAGTTTCCACGTCGCGACGCTGGACCACGACGCGGCGGAAATATTCGCGGCGAGCCTGGACTTCATCCGACGGCTGGCTCCCGCGCACGCGGCGGGCGCCGACAGGGCCGAATCCGACGATCACCATGGCTGAAGGGCCGGAAGTGCACGAGAGCAGCACGGCGGGCGGCGGGGACGACAAGCCCCGCGAGGACGGCGCGCGGACGGACGGAGCGCGCACCGACGGTGTGCCGAAGGACGCCACCGCCCAGGGGGACGCCGCCGGCGGGGGGAACGCCACCGTCCACGGGGACGGCACGGTCCAGAACGGCGGCGTCCAGGGCAGCGGCGTCCAGGGCGGCCCGGCCGCGGGCGGTACGGAGGCCGACGGCGCCGCGCCGGGCGGGCCCGCCGGGGAGGACACCACGGCTGCGGCGCCGTCCCGCCCGCGCCGCAGCGCTCCCGAGCGCAGCCAGGCCGAGCAGGACGCGATCTTCGCGGCCCTGGTCGCCCAGTTCGACGACCCGGTCGACCTCACCAACCCCAACTGGCCCGAGGTCGAGAACCTCCGGGCCCAGAACGAACTCAAGGGCGGCTACAAGGACGGTTACAAGGACGGCGGCCCCAAGGCCGGCCAGGGCGACCCGGACGACCTCTCGGACCTCGCCCCGCAGCCGCGCGCCCGCTCCGGCCGCCCCGTCCTCCCGGCCTCGGCCCCGGGTCCGCGTGACTTCGAGCTGGCCGAGGACACCGACGAGGGCCACTTCGTCCCGCCGGAGCCCCCGCCGCTGCCGCCCGCCGACACCACCGCCAAGTTCGCCTGGCTGGCCGTGCTCGGCGGCCCGGCCCTGCTGCTGATCGACGCGGTGGTGTGGCGGGAGATCTCCGGCTGGCCCGCCTGGGTCGGGGTCACCGCCTTCCTCGGCGGCTTCGTCACCCTGGTCGCCCGGATGAAGGACCGCGACGAGGACGAGCCGGAGGACCCGGACCACGGCGCCGTCGTTTAGGGCCCGGCGCGGGGGCGGTTCTTAGTGGTCGTCGCGCGGGCCCTGCCGGGTCGCGAGGTCAGGCTGCCGGGAGCTCCAGCACGGCCAGCACCGGCAGGTGGTCGGTCGCGGCCCGCAGGTCGGCCCCGGTGACCCCGGGCAGCCCGTGCGGCACCCCGCAGCCGAGGACGGCGATCCCGGGCGTGGCGAAGACGGCGTCGATCCGCTGGTAGGGGTTCTCCGGGACGGACGTGAACTCGCCGCCCCAGGGCGCGGTCGGGTACCCGTCCCGCATCCGGGAGGCCAGCAGCTGCCAGCCCGGCCCGTCCGGGTGCTCGTTGAAGTCCCCTGCCACGACGCCGTGTTCGGTGATCGCGAGCTGGTCGAGCAGCAGCTCGAACTGCCCGTACCGCTCCTGCGGGTCCAGACTGAGGTGGCAGCTGGTGACGGTGAAGGGCGCGGTACCGGGCAGCCGCAGCAGCGCGGTGGCGAAGCCGCGCGCGTGCAGGCCGCGGGTCTTGGGCAGCAGCCGGTCGTACACGCCCAGCACCTCGACCGCGCCGGGCCGGCCGAGCAGCAGCGGTCCGGCGGCGGTGCGCCCGCCCCCGGCCAGGACGGCCGTCCCGGTGTTCCGGGCCAGCCAGGCGGCCTGGCCCTCCGGGCGCCAGTAGCGCGGTGACTCCTGGACGCAGACCAGGTCGGGCGCGCAGGCCCGGATCACCCGCGCCAGCGCCCGCCGGTCGTCGCGCAGCGAACGGATGTTGTAGCTGAGCAGGCGCAGTCGGCGCGGGCCGCCCGGCGGCGGTTCGACGGGTGCGGCGGTCATGGTCCTCCCCTGGTGCGGTGTCCTGGGAAGGACGGTAGTGCGACGGCGGCGGCGCGTCCGGGATTGGTCGGGGCCCGGTCGCACCGCCGCCGGCGGGTCTGGCAGGAGGTACCGCGGTCAGGTGCGGGCGAGGTCCGCCGCGCCGACGATGCCGGCCGCGGAGCCCATGGAGGCCAGCACGACCTCGGCGCGGGGGCGGTGCACCCCGCCGGTCAGGTAGTGCTCGAAGGCCTTGGCGACCGGGTCGAGCAGCAGCCGGCCGGAGTCGGAGACGCCGCCGCCGAGCACGAACACGCCCGGGTCGAACAGCGCGGCGAGGTCGGCCATGCCGCGACCCAGCCAGTCGGCCAGCTCGGCGTAGCACTCCAGGGCGAGCGGGTCGCCCTCCTCGGCCGCCTCGGTGATGTGGATGCCGCGGATGGTCTCGGCGACGCCGTCGTTGAGGTCCAGCATCCGCTTGCCGCGCACCGGGTCGGCCGCGGCCTTCTCCCGGCCGTAGCGGCGCAGCGCGCGCCCGGAGCCGTACTGCTCCCAGCAGCCCTTGCCGCCGCAGCCGCACTGGAGGCCGTCCGGGACCATGTTGAGGTGGCCGATCTCGCCGGCCACGCCGAAGCGGCCGCGGTGCAGCCGCCCGTCGAGCACGATGCCGCCGCCGATGCCGGTGCCGACGGTGATCAGCACCATGTCCTGGTGGTCGGCGGCCGCGCCGAAGCGGAACTCGGCCCAGGCGGCGCAGTTGGCGTCGTTCTCGACCACCGCGGACAGGCCGGTGAGCTCCTCGATCCGGCCGCGCAGCGGCTCGTTCTCCCAGTCGATGTTGGGCGCGAAGATCACCGTGGAGCGGTTGCTGTCGACGAAGCCGGGGGCTCCGACGCCGACGGCGGTGACACCGGGGTGCTGCTCCTTGAGCTCGCGCACGGCCTGCGCGATGGCGTCGACCGCCCACTGGGGGTCGGCCGGGGTGGGCACCCGGGTCCGCGCCAGGATCGCACCCGCCTCGTCGACCACGCCTGCCGCGATCTTGGTCCCGCCGACATCGACGCCGATGGTCAGAGCCATGTGTCCCTCAGCTATTCACTCGTTCCCGCTGGACGGAACGGTACCGCCCAACCCTGCCCCCGTACACAGCCTCGCATACATTATCCGAAGACAATTCTGGGACTGCCGGGCCGGGATGCTTCAAAAGTCGTATCGAATTTCCCTCTTCGTGACGTACGGGAGCAGACTGATCACGCTGCGGAATTCACGGATTCACTGCTTGGCGGACGGCCCGTCAGCCCCGTCAGCCCCGGCGGCGTCTTCGGCGTCCTCGGCCCGGCCGGGCGCGTCGAGGTCGATCTTCTCCACCGACGCCCCCTCCCCGGCCGTCCAGCGCTGCTCGTGCCCGGCCACCGCGGCCCGGTAGGCGGCCAGCAGCTCGGCACCGGCGGCGGCCAGCCCGGAGCCGGCCGCGGCGAGGTGCGAGTAGACCTCCGGCTGCTGGGTGCGCAGGCGGTCGGCCAGCCCGGAGAGGGCGATCAGGGTGGTGGCGCTGGTCTCCTGCGCCTTCTCGCCGACGGCGGCGGCGAACCGGCGCACCTCGTCCACCAGCGGGCCCAGCTCCGGTCCGAACGGGTGGGACGGCCCGCTCCCCTGCTCCGTGCCGGGCTCGGTACGGTCGTCGGTGCTGGTCATCGCGGGCGCCTCCTCAGCCGTGGCCGCACCCCGCGGCCCCGTTCGGGCCGACGCTACCCGACCGGCCGGGCCCCGAGGAAAGGCCGGAAGGCCCGTCAGCCCTGCGGCCAGAGCGAAGGGTCGGGCGCGAACCGCACCGACAGCACGCCCTCGTGCAGGCCCGCCCCGGCGACCGTGCAGCGGCGCAGCGCGGCGGGCAGCGGGAGCACCCGGCGGTGGGCGCCGAGGCCGACCACCAGGTCGTCGCCCCGGCGGACCAGGTCCAGCCCGGAGCGGTCGGCGCCGGGCAGGTCGAGGTGCCAGACCAGCAGGCCGTCCTCGGCCAGCCGGTCCTCGACCGGCCAGGGCTGCGGTTCGAGCCGCTCGGGGCCGGGCCCGGCCCCGTACAGCCGGTCGGCGACGGCCTCCAGGGTGGCCTCGGCCAGGCCGGTGACCAGCACCGGGGCGTCGGTCTCGGCGGCGAGCCGGTCCAGCTCCTGCTGGCGGCGGCGGGCCAGCTCGGCCAGCCAGGGGTCGGGCGAGGCGAGGGCGGCGGGCGGCAGCGCGCCGTGCACCACGACGGCGTCCGGCCGGTGGCCGTACAGCGCGAGCCCGGCCCGGACCCGGCGCAGCTGCTCGTACGGGTGGCCGTCGGCGGAGACGACCAGCCGCACGCTGGTGCCCGGGTCGCTGATCGCGGCGCGGGACTCGGCGAGCACCGCCGCGGCCTTGGTGCGCCCCTCGTACAGCCACTCGGCGGGCATCGGGACGCCGGCCAGCCCGGCCAGCAGCGGGCGCAGCGCGCGGGCGGCCTGCCGCTGCTCGGGGACCAGCCGCTCCAGGTAGCGGGTGAGCTGCTCGGGCAGGGCGAGGGTGGCGATCAGCTCGGCGGGTGCCGGGGCGAGCACCACCAGGACGTCCTGGTCGGCGGCGGGCAGCGCGCGCAGCAGGGCGAGCCGGGCGATGCCGGGGAGGGCGGTCAGCTCCTCGGGGTCGAGCTGTTCGGCGCCGAGCAGGTCGAGGGCGGGCTTGAGGCGGCCGGTGAGCTCGCCGACGGCGTACCGGAAGGCGGCCTGCTCGTCGATCCGGGAGACCGTCAGGCCCGGCGCGTAGCGGAGCGGTTCCGGCTCCAGCCGGGTGCCGAGCGCGGAGTCCAGGGCGCGGTGCGGGTCGTCGGCGGCCAGCAGCCAGGTGCGGTGGCCGCGCCGGGCGGCGTGCAGGGCGGTGGCGGCGGCCACGACGGGTGCGCCCGCGTCGCCGCTGACCAGGATGGTGCGTGTCGCCGTCATGCCGTCAGCCCCCGTTCCGCCGTGCCCGGGCCCGTCAGCCCTCGACGCGCTTCTTCAAGCCGGCCAGGGCGCGGTCGATGATGACCTTCTCGGCCTTGCGCTTGATCATGCCGAGCATCGGGATCTTGACGTCCACGGCGAGCTGGTAGGTGGCCTCGGTGCGCCCGCCGGACAGCGGGGCGAGGGTGTAGGAGCCGTCCAGCGAGCGGAGCATCTGGCTGCGGACGAGGGTCCAGCTGACCTCGCGGTCGCCGTCCCAGGTGTAGGCGAGGGTGTGTTCGTCGCGGATGGCGCCGGCGTCGAGCAGCAGCCGGACCTGGGCGGCGCGGCCGTCCTCGCCGCTCTCCAGGACCTCGATCTCCTTGACCTCACCGGTCCAGGCCGGGTAGGCGGCGAAGTCCGCGATCACGGCCATGACCGCGGCCGGGGTCGCGTCGATGATGATGCTCGACCTGGTGTGCTCCGCCATGGAAAGGCCCTCCGCCTCGTCCTTCTGCCTGCCCGGTCCGGTCGGGGCACGCTCGGCCCGATCCGCCCGGAGCAGGCTATCGCGACCGGCGATCTCCTCGGCGGCGCGGGCACCGGCGACGGCGGGCGGGATGAAGGCGGCGGTCGAGGCGGGACGGCCCAAGGGACGGCGGGCAGGACGGTCGGCGGGGCATGCTACCGGCCGGTCACCTGTGGGCTGCCGTAGGGTGCCAGTCGAACGACCCGGTCACGGCCTGGTCCGACCCGGCCGGGTGTGACACTTCGAACACCGGGGCCGACCCCCCTGGTCGAAGCTGCCTACCGGGCAGTAACGTCCTGCCGTCCCGCAGCGTCGCGAACGAGGAGCAGTCTTGCTCGACTTCAGCCTTCCGGCCCTCTACCAGGTACCGAGCGGCGGTAACCTCTCCGACCCTGTGCACCGGAACGCCGAGGAGCACCCGGACGTCGCGGTGCTCAGCCGGAAGGTGGACGGCCGCTGGCAGGAGTTGACCTCGGTCCAGTTCCTCGCCGAGGTGCACTCCGCCGCGAAGGGCCTGATCGCCGCGGGCATCGAGCCCGGCGACCGGGTGGGCGTCATGTCCCGCACCCGGTACGAGTGGACGCTGCTGGACTTCGCGATCTGGACGGCCGGCGCGATCACCGTGCCGGTCTACGAGACCTCCTCGGCCGAGCAGGTCGAGTGGATCCTCGGCGACTCCGGCGCCGTCGCCCTCGTCACCGAGACCGACCGGCACGTCGAGGTGGTCGCCGAGGTCCGCGACCGGCTGCCGGAGTTGAAGCACACCTGGCAGATCGAGGGCGGCGCGCTCGCCGCACTGGCCGAGGCCGGCCGGGACGTCCCGGACGCGACCGTCCAGGAGCGCCGGGCGATCGCCGGCCCCGACGACATCGCCACCATCGTCTACACCTCGGGCACCACCGGCCGCCCGAAGGGCTGCCAGCTGACCCACGGCAACTTCCTCGCCGAGTGCGGCAACGTGGTCGAGCGCCTGACCCCGCTGTTCCGCACCGGTGAGAGCTCCGTGCTGCTCTTCCTGCCGCTGGCCCACGTGCTCGCCCGGATCGCCGAGATCGCCCCGGTGATGGCCCCGATCAAGCTGGGCCACGTCTCGGACATCAGGGACGTCACCGCCGAGCTGGCGTCGTTCCGGCCGACCCTGATCCTGGGCGTGCCCAGAGTGTTCGAGAAGGTCTACAACACCGCCCGCGCCAAGGCCCAGGCCGACGGCAAGGGCAAGATCTTCGACAAGGCCGCGGAGACCGCGATCGCCTACAGCCGGGCGCTGGACGCCGGCGGCGCGGGCCTGGTGCTGCGGCTCAAGCACGCCGTCTTCGACAAGCTGGTCTACAGCAAGCTGCGGGCCGCCCTCGGCGGCCGGGCCACCCACGCGATCTCCGGCGGCGCCCCGCTCGGCGAGCGGCTCGGCCACTTCTACCGGGGCATCGGCTTCACCGTCCTGGAGGGCTACGGCCTGACCGAGACCTGCGCGGCCACCGCCTTCAACCCGTGGGACAAGCCGAAGATCGGTACGGTCGGCCAGCCCGTCCCCGGCGCCTCGGTCCGGATCGCCGAGGACGGCGAGGTCTACTTCAAGGGCCCGCACGTCTTCACCGGCTACTGGAACAACCCGCAGGCCACCGCCGACACCCTCAAGGACGGCTGGATCGCCACCGGCGACCTCGGCGCGCTGGACTCCGAGGGCTACCTGACCATCACCGGCCGCAAGAAGGAGATCATCGTCACCGCGGGCGGCAAGAACGTCGCCCCGGCCGTGATCGAGGACCGCATCCGGGCCCACGCCCTGGTCGGCGAGGTCATGGTGGTCGGCGACCGCAAGCCCTTCATCGCCTGCCTGATCACCGTCGACCCGGACTTCTTCCCGAAGTGGAAGGAGCTCAACGGCAAGCCCGCCACCGCCACCGTCGCCGAACTCGCCGAGGACCCGGACCTGCTGGCCGCCCTCCAGTCCGCCGTGGACGACGGCAACGCGGCCGTCTCGCACGCCGAGGCGGTCAAGAAGTTCCGCCTGCTGGACACCGAGTTCTCCGAGGAGAGCGGCCACCTGACGCCCTCTCTCAAGCTCAAGCGCAACGTGGTGCTCAAGGACTACGCCGCCGAGATTGAGGCGCTGTACCGGAAGTAGGGCCGCACCGGCGGCCAGGACGGTACGCCGAAGGGCCCCGGGGACTCCCCCGGGGCCCTTCGGCGTCGTACCGGCGTCTTGCCGGCGTACCGGGCGTCAGCCCGCCAGCAGCGAGGTCAGCCGCCCGGCCAGCAGGTCCCAGCGCCACGAGCGCTCCACCCAGCGCCGACCGGCCTCCCCCATCCGACGGCGCAGCTCCTCGTCCCGCAGCAGCCGGACGATCCGCTCGGCCGAGGCCTCGGCCGAGCCGCCCGGCACCACGTACCCGGTCTCGCCCTCCAGCACCGCGTCCGGCGCCCCGCCGGAGTCCCCCGCGACCACCGGCAGGCCGGTCGCCGAGGCCTCCAGGTAGACGATCCCCAGGCCCTCCACGTCCAGCCCCCCGCGCCGGGTCCGGCAGGGCATCGCGAAGACGTCCCCGGCCCCGTAGTGGGCGGGCAGCTCGGCCCACGGCACCGAGCCGGTGAACCGCACCGAGTCCCGGACCCCGGTGGCGTCCGCCAGCTTCTCCAGCTCCGCCCGGTACGGCCCGCCGCCGACGATCAGCAGCACCGCGTCCGGCACGTCGCGGAGGATCAGCGGCATCGCCTCGATCAGGGTGTCCTGGCCCTTGCGCGGCACCAGCCGGGAGACGCAGACCACCACCGGCCGGTCCGCCAGCCCCAGCCTCCGGCGCACCTCGGCGCCCCCTGAGCCGGGGTGGAAGGTCGTCTCGTCCACGCCCGGTGGCAGCTGCACCATCCGGGCCGCGGCCCGCGGCCCGACCGCGGCGGCGATCCGCGAGCGGGTGTACTCACCCAGGTAGGTCAGCACGTCGGTGCCCGCGCCGATCCGCCGCAGCAGCTGCCGGGAGCCCGGCAGCTGGGCCCAGGCGGCCTCGTGCCCGTGGGTCATGCCGAGCAGCCGCCCGGCCCCGGCCCGGCGCAGCGCGGGCGCCATCAGGCCCAGCGGGGCGGCCGCCCCGAACCAGACCGAGTCGCACTTCTCGGCGCGCAGGATCTCGGCGGCCCGCCGGGTGACCCGGGGTGTGGGAACCATCACCTTCGTACGGTCCCGGATCACCGGGAACGGCTGCTCGGCGTCGAAGGCGCGCACCTCGGTGCCGTCCCGCCAGGTCGAGGCGTACACCACGATGCTCCCGGCGGGCTGACGGACGGCCATGTTGTGCACGAAGGCCTGGATGCCTCCCGGGCGGGGCGGGAAGTCATTGGTGACGATCAAGGTTCTGTGCATCAGGCCACGGCTCGCTCGGTCGGGGGGTGCTCGGTGTACCGCTGGGTGATCCGTACGATAGGTCAACACCATGACCCGCCGGGAACGGAACCGCACACGGCAACCGTTTGACCCCCGGGTCAGTCCTAGTACCTAGGCCGCGGATGCGGCGGCCCGGGCGTCCGTCCGTACGACGCCTCCGGTGAGGACGTCGAGACGAACGAGGGAGCGCAGTGGAGTTGGCCCCGGCCACCGAGTCCGGTTCTTCACCCGGCCGCCTCGGCCGCCCGCTCGGGGCGCTCGCCGCCCTCGGGGCGACCTGGGTGGCCACCCGCACCGTGCTGGTGCTGCTGATGACCGGGGTGCTGAGAGCGCCCGGCGGCGACGTCACCGCCGACGTCTGGATGATCTACCACGCCTGGTACGGCGTGCTGCAGACCGGCACCTTCCCGTTCGACGACGTCACCTGGCAGTACCCGCCGGGCGCCGCCCTGGTGATCCTGCTGCCGGGCCTGCTGCCCTGGTCGTACCTGACCTCGTTCTGGGTGATCTGCGGGATCGCCGACGCCGCCGCGGCCGCGCTGCTGATCCGCACCGGGCTGCGCCGGGGCCGGGTGCTGACCGGCGCCTGGCTGTGGGTGGTCGCCGTCCCGCTGCTCGGCCCGATGATCTACAACCGCTTCGACCTGCTGGTCACCGCGCTCGCCCTGGCCGGCCTGCTGGCGCTGGTCCGCCGCCCGGCGATCGGCGGGCTGCTGCTGGGCCTGGGCGGCATCGTCAAGATCTGGCCGCTGCTGGGCCTGATCGGCACCCCGTCCGGCCGCCGCACCCGCCGCTCCTGGACGCTGGCCGCCGCCACGGCGGTCTCGGTCGGCTTCCTGCTGGCGGCCGGGATGAACGGCGCCTTCGGCTTCCTGGCCTTCCAGGGGGCCCGCGGCATCGAGGTCGAGTCGGTGGGCGCGCTGCCGCTGCACATCGCCCGGCTGGCCGGGGGCTGGGACGGCAGGGTCACCATGAACTACGGCTCCCCCGAGATGCTCGGGCCGTGGGTCAGCGTGATCAGCAAGGTGATGATGGCCGGCACCGTGCTGGGCTTCCTCTGGCTGCTGCTGTGGCGCTTCACCGCCCGTCGGCGCAACGCCGCCACCATGTACGACGCGGCGCTCTGCGCGCTGCTGATCTTCGTGGTGACCAGCCGGGTGATCAGCCCGCAGTACCTGGTCTGGCTGATCGGCGTCGCGGCGGTCTGCCTGACCGTGCGCGGCACCAGCCAGCGGCCGGTGGCGCTGCTGGTCCTGGTCGCCTGCCCGCTCACCCTGCTCGAGTTCCCGACCATGTTCACCCAGGTCCTGAACAGCGAGCCGCTCGCGGTCGCCGTGCTGGGCCTGCGCAACCTGCTGCTGCTGACCGCCGCCGTGCTCTCCGGCATCCGGCTCTGGCGCTCCACCCGCGCCTCGACGGCCCTGGCGCCCACCGTGGTCCTGGCCGAACCCCCGGCCCTGCCGGCCGCCTCCGCCTACCCGGTCCGCCCGGGCATCGCGTACGAGCAGGACCTGCTGGACGGCATCGACCACCCCGCCGGGCGGTAGCGGCCCAGCCCAAGGCCCCGGCCCTCCCGTGCCCGGCCCTACCAGCCCTAGCCCTTCAAGGCCTCGACCTCGGTCAGCCACAGCCCGGTGAACTCGGCCAGTCCGACGCCCAGTTCGGCCCGCAGCAGCCGGTCCGTCCGGTGCGCCCGGTCCTCGCCCGCCCCGTCGGCCGCGCCGACCGCCCGGTAGAAGGCGACCAGCCGCTGTGCCCCGTACCGGCGGGCGATCAGCTCGCAGGCCAGCCAGGACTGCTCGTAGGCCTGGGCGATGCCGTCGGCGCCCGCGGCGAAGTCCGCGTCGGCGGGCAGCGCGGTGGGCAGCTTCCCGGCGGCGACGTCCCGGGCCAGCTCGGGCGCGATCTGCTGCGGGCGCCGCCCGGAGTCCCGGTAGGCCGTCCAGTCGGCGACGCCCTCGGAGAGCCACAGCGGGGTCCACGCCCGGGTGTCGGCCCGGGTCGCGACATGGGTGGTCTCGTGGGTGACGACCACCTGGCGGCCGAAGTCGCTGAGCTTCGCGAAGGCCTCGGGGTTGACCACCACCCGGTCCGCCGGGGTGTGCCGGGGCGCGCCGGGCGCGGCCACGGTGACCGCCGCCATGCCCGTCCAGCCCGCCGGGTCGGCCTCCAGCAGCCGGGCGAACTGCTGCTCGGTGGCGGGCAGTTCCAGCAGCAGCCGGCCGGGCCAGGCGTCACCCCAGACCGCGCTGACGGCCGGCACCGCCTTGTCCCCCACCGGGACCAGCCCGGCCGGGTCGGGCCCGTCGGCCAGGCCGAGCACCAGGCAGTGGGCTCCGGCGGCGGTGCGGACGGGGCCGAGGTCCCACGGTGCCGGGGGCCCGCCGGTGCCCTCCTCGTGCTCGACCCGCCAGCCGCCCCCGTCCCGGACCAGCTCGATCCGGCGCGGGTACACCACCGGGTACTCGTCGTACCCGGCGATCCGCAGCGCCAGCTCGACGGACGCGTCCTGCCGCTCCGGCCCGGCGGGCGGCGAGAGCACCAGGTTCCGGTACGCCGCCTCGGCCCCGGTGAGCCCCGACCAGGCGGGCAGCGAGCGCGCCCGCGCCGCCAGCAGGGCGGTGACCTCGGCCTGCCGGTCGACGGCCCGCCCGCCCGGCGGCGGGGCCACCGGGGGCAGCGAGAGCTGGGCCAGCCCACCGGCCGCCAGCAGCAGCGCGCCGCGCCGGGACAGCACCCGGCGCGCGGGGTCTATCGGGTGGGGGCCGTCCGACCCGGGGGGCGTCGTGCTCAGAGCCGGACCACTCCCGAGACCGGCATCGCGTTGACGCTCTCGTACCGGACCTTGGCGCCGGGGTACGGGGCGTGCACCATCACTCCGCCGCCGGCGTACATCCCGACGTGGTGCATGTCCCGGTAGAAGATCACCAGGTCTCCCGGCCGCGCTTCGGAGAGGCTGATCCGCTGCCCGGCGTACGCCTGGGCCTGCGAGGTGCGCGGCAGGGTCACTCCGGCCTGCCGCCAGCTGTAGTACATCAGACCGGAACAGTCGAAGGCACGCGGCCCGGTGGATCCGTAGACGTAGGGCGAGCCGACCATCCGCACCGCGGCGGCCAGCGCCGCCGCCCCGCGTTCGGAGGCGGCCGGGGCGTTGCCGAGGTCCAGCCGGTCGGTGCCGCGGGTGGCGCGCTGCTCGGCCTCCCGGGCGTCCTGGGCGACCATCCGGTTCCGCTCGGCGGCGCCCAGGCTGTTGAGCAGCTTCTGCGCCGTGGCGAGGCGCTGCTGGATCTGCTGCTTGCTCTCGGCGAGCGAGCGGCGGGCCTCGTCCAGCTCCGCGAGCTTGGCGGCGGCTTCGGTGCGGCGCTGGTCGAGCCGGCGCTGACGGGTGACCAGCTCGTGCAGGGTCTCCTGCTGGCGCTCGGCGGCCTGGCCGAGGGTGCGGGCCCGGGTGAGGTAGGCCTCCGGGTCGCTGGAGAGCATCAGCTGGGCGGTCTGGGTCATCCCGCCGCCCCGGTACTCGGCCCCGGCGACCGTGGCGAGGTCCCCGCGCAGCTCGTTGAGCTGCTCCTGGGCGGTGGCGACCTCGCCCTGGAGGATCGTGGTCTCGCCCTGCAGCCGCTTCTGCGCCTCCTGCGCGGCGTTGTACTTCTCCGAGGCCTGTTCGGCCTCGTCGTACAGCTGCTCGACCTGGGCCTTGACGTCCTTGCGGTCGGGCGCGTCCGGCGCCCCGGGGGCGGCCTGGGCGCTGCCGGCGGTCGCCACGCCCAGGGCCGTGGTGGCGGCCGCGGTCAGTACCAGCGCACGGGCGAGCAGTTGGGAACGACGGTGCACGGGCATGGCGGCAACGGCTCCAGTCCTGCGGCGCGGCCCCGCGGCCGCGCCCCGGTGGGCGGCCGTCGAGCGGGAGTCCGGTGGCAGACGTTAGCGAGTCCGGGCAAGTGAGTCCAAACCCCTACCGACCCGAATATTTGACCCCCAATCGGACACCAGGTCGAGCCGCCGGAAAAGCCGCAGGCCCGGGGGGGGGGGGGGGGGGGGGGGGGGGGGGGGGGGGGGGGGGGGGGGGGGGAGGGGGGGGGGAGGGGGGGGGGGAGCGGGGGGGAGGGGCGATCATTAACCCCCA
>NZ_JBVHYH010000083.1:33718-37296 GCF_055569135.1 Kitasatospora sp. NPDC029367 | reverse complement strand
TTGCTGTCGGCCCTCCTCCTCGTTTTTCTTGAGATCCCCCCTGTCGTCTTTTCCCCTTTTTAGCACCTTTCGGAGGAGCCGCGCCCCCACCCCTCCCCCGACCCCCCCCCTGTCCCTCCCCCCCCCACCGGTGGTTCTGCCGCGCGGGGCTGACGGGCCCGGCGCGTCGCGGTGTTCCTCGTGGAGGATGCCAGGACGCGCCGGGCCCGTGTTGTCCCTGCGTCTCCACTTCCTTGGCAATGCGTCTCCTTCCTTGGCAATGCGTCTACGCGTCGCCCGCACCGCCCGCGGCGCCGTCGCCGTCCTGCTCCCGCCCGGCCAGGGCCCGGTGGCGGTGCTCACGGGGCGAGAGCCCGTACGCGGCCCGGAAGGCGCGGCTGAAATCGTCGGCCCGGGGGAAGCCCCAGCGGGCCGCGACGGCCTGGACCGGCAGGGTGCGCAGCGCCGGGTCGGCCAGGTCGCACCGGGCCCGCTCCAGCCGCTGCCCGCGGATCCAGGCCGCCAGCGTCCGGCCGTCCCCGGACTCCCCGGACTGCCGGGTGAAGACCCGGTGCAGGTGGCTGACGGAGACGTGGTGGGCGGCGGCGATCACCGCCGGCGACAGGTCGGGGTCGGCGAGGTTGCGCCGCACGAAGGCGCGCACCGCCTCCGCCAGGGCCCGCTGCCGGGTCTCCTCCGGCACGGCCGCCTCGGCCTCCAGTTCCCCCGCGACCCAGGCGGCGACCAGGTCGACCGCGATCGTCCCCAGCCGGGCCGCCCCGGCCGGCCCCAGCACCGCCGCCTGCCGGTCCAGCCCGACCAGGAAGTCCGACAGCAGCGCGCAGGTGCCCTCGCGCACCGAGAACCCCCGCCCCAGCAGGTCGCGCAGCCGGTGCGGCGGCAGCGGCAGCAGCGACACCGGGAAGTCGATCCCCACGGCCTCGGTCCGCTGCTCCCGGCGGCCGCCGCCGCAGGCCCCGAGGGCCCGCACCTCGTACGGGTGCGAGCTGTCCACCAGGTAGAGGTCGCCCCGGCCGAAGGTGCGGGTGCGCTCCCTGGTGCCGCGGGTCAGCGACAGCCCGCCGGCGAGCGGCATCGTCAGGTGGTACACCCCGGGGTCGGTGCGCCGCACCATGGCGGCGGAGCGCCGGAAGCGTGTCGGCGGGAACGAGGACCGCAGCAGGGTCACCGGTCCCAGTTCCAGGCGGCGCATCTCCGCCCGGAAGTCGTCGGCGTGCTCGCTGGTCATCTCGCTGGCCCGGGTGCGCCCGATCAGCTCCCGCCAGCAGTCGAACCGCTCCCGCGCGGGCAGGCCCTCGCCCCGGAACACGCTCCCCGTCACCGCGGCCACCTCGCCGCCCCCTTCCCGCTCCGTCTCCCGGCCCGGCCGCTGCCGGACCGTCGACCGTAACCGATCCCCGCCCGTCCGCCCGCCCGGACCCCCGCGCCCACCCCGGGGCCGAGCCCGGGTGCAGGGCCAGCCGGCAGCCGGAGGGGTTCGGGGGCAGGGGATCAGCGCGAGGCGGGCGGGGGAGGGCCCTGACGCACCGCTTCGCGAACCCTTGGCCAGCATCTGCGCACCGAGAAGTGGATCAAGGGAGCAGCAGTGGAGCAGGGGCGGATGGAGCTGGCGTACACGCCGACGGGCGAGGACTTCCGGGAGGCCTTCGCCGCCCAGGCCCGGCACACCACGGCGGGCCGGCTGGCGCGGGTGGTCCGGTGGGTCCCGGCGGCCGTCTCGCTGCTCGGCGGCGCGCTGAAACTGGCGGACGGCGAGGCGGGTGTGTCGGACGCGGTGGCCGCGGCCGCGATGGCGGCCCTGGCACTGTTCGCCCCGCGGCTGCAGGCGGCGTTGGCGCACCGGCGGGTGTCCCGGCGCGGCGGGCCCCGCACCGTGGTGGTGGACGACGCCGGGGTGAGTGTCACCGACCGGTGCGGCACCCAGACCCGGGCCTGGGCGACGCTGTCGGGCTTCGTGGAGACGGAGCACTTGTTCCTGGCGCTGAACCGCAGCGGCTCCTGCCTGCTCATCCTGGCCAAGCGCGGCACCTCGGATCCCGACGCGCTGCGCGCCCTCCTCGCCCGGCACCTGGCCCCCGTCGGCCGCCCGGCGCCCGCGGGCCCGGCGCCCCAGGCCCGGGTCTGAAGCCCCGGGCCGGGTCTGCGGCGCCGGGCCCGGAGCCCCGGGCCCGGGCCCTCAGGCCTGGAACGGGCCCTCAGCCCTGGAACGGCCCCTCGTCCACGAAGGTGCGCAGCAGCCGGGCGAAGGTCCGGGCGTCCTGCGCCGGCCAGGAGGCGAGGGAGTCCTCGATGCGGGCCGCCAGGCGCTGCCTGGTGGCCCGTACCGCGTCCTGCCCGCGGTCGGTGAGGACGAGCAGGGTCGCGCGCCGGTCGCCGGGGTCGGCCTCGCGGCGCAGCAGCCTGGCCTCCTCCAGCCGGTCGGCGCGGCGGGTCACGGTGGTGCGGTCCAGCCCGATCTCGCGGCCCAGGTCGGCGGCGCTGCACGGGCCGGTGCGGGCCAGGCCGCTGAGGACCGGGTAGGTGAGCTCGTCGACGGCTTCCCCCAGGCCGTCGGTGAGCTGGGCGTGCAGGCCGGCGCGGGTGCTGCGCCGCAGCAGCAGTCCCAGGGCCTCGGCGATCTCGTGTCCGGTCGGATTCGTCACCCCCTCAGATTAGCGTGCGCTGCGCACGCTTTTCCTGTACCGTCAGATGCGTGCCTGAGGCACGCACTTTCCCGTGACGACCATCGGAGGACCCCGTGCAGCACACCGACATCACCACCGCCCTGGCCGACCTGCTCCTCACCCCGGGCCTGGACCTGAACGAGGCCGTCGACCGGCACTTCGCCCCCGACTACCGCCAGCGCACCGACGGCCGCTGGGACGACCGCGAGGAGTTCCTGGCCCACATCGCCCACCTGCGCACGGTCGTGGCCGACGGCTCCGTCGAGGTCCACGAGGAACTGGTGAACGGTCACCGCTACGCCGACCGCCACACCATGACCATCACCAAGACCGACGGCTCCACCGTCCGCATGGAGGTCTACCTCTTCGCCGAGTTCGCCCCCGACGGCCGCTTCCGCCGCATCGAGGAGACCACCCTCCTGCTGGAGGGGGCGGACCACGACCGCGACCTCGGCAGCGCCCGCTGAACACCCGGCACACCCCGGCCGTAGGGCGGGGCCGTGGGACGGGGGCCGCCCCCGCCCCACGGTCGCCCCCGCCCTACGGCCGCTCGCCCGCGCCCTCGGTGTCGATGCGCGGCAGCACCCGGTCCAGCAGGCGCGGCGTCCACCAGGCCGCCGGCCCCAGCAGCGTCATCACCGCCGGCACCAGCAGCAGCCGCACCACCGTGGCGTCCACCAGCACGCTGACCGCCAGGCCCAGCCCCATCATCTTGATCACCACGTTGTCGCTGACGATGAACGCGGCGAACACGCTCACCATGATCAGCGCGGCACAGGTGATCACCCGCGCGGTGATCTCCAGCGCGTGCGCCACCGAGTCCTGGGGGGGGGGGGGGGGGGGGGGGGGGGGGGGGGGGGGGGAGGGAGGGGGGGGGGGGGGGGGGGGGGGGGGGTGGGGGGGGGGGGGAGGGGA
>NZ_JBVHYH010000083.1:28738-33708 GCF_055569135.1 Kitasatospora sp. NPDC029367 | reverse complement strand
CCACCACCCCCCCCCCCCCCCCCCCTCCCCCCCCCCCCTCCCCCCCCCCCCCTCCCCCCCCCCCCCCGCCCCCCCCCCAGGACTCGTGGACCCGCGAGAGCAGGAAGATCTCGTAGTCCATGCTCAGCCCGAAGACGATCGCGAACATCATCATCGGCACGTAGCTCTCGATCGGGACCTTCCCCGCGACCCCGAGCGCCGGCCCGCCCCAGCCCCACTGGAACACCGCCACCACCACCCCGTACGAGGCCGCGATCGACAGCAGGTTGAGCACCGCGGCCTTGACGGCGACCAGCAGGCCGCGGAAGACCGCCAGGATGATCAGGAAGGCCAGCGCGACCACCACCGCGATGATCGGGACCAGCCGGCTGGAGACGAGGTCCAGGAAGTCGACCTGGGCCGCGGTGTTGCCGGTCACGTACGTCCGCGCGCCGCTGCCCGCCACCGCGTCGGGCAGCACGGTGCCCGACAGGCGGTCGACCAGGTCGGTGGTGGCCCGGTCCTGCGGGGCGCCGGCCGGGACGACGGTGGCGAACAGCACCGCGCCGTCCGGGCTGGTCTGCAGCGGGGTGGTGCTCGCCGCGCCGGGCAGGCCGGTGAGGGCCTGCTGCACGGCGCCCTGCACGCCCGCGCGGGATCCGGGCGCCACGGCGCTCTGGTCGACCACCACGGTCAGCGGCGCGTTCGCCCCCGGGCCGAAGGCCTGGGCGACCAGGTCGTAGGCGCGCCGGTCGGTGAAGGAGGTCGGGTCGGCGCCGTCGCCGATGTGGCCCAGCTGGATGGAGAACAGCGGGATGGACAGCACCCCGAGCGTGACCACCCCGGCGACCAGGTAGCGCCACGGGTTCGCCTCCACCCGCCGGGCGTAGCGGTGCCAGCTCCCGCCGCCCCCGCCGCTGCCCCCGGCCTCGCCGTCGCCGCCGCCCCCGCCCCCGGCCTCGGCGATCGGACGGCGTACGGCGAAGCGGTCCATCCGGCGCCCGATCAGCCCCATCAGCGCCGGCAGCAGGGTCAGCGCGCCGAGCACCGCCGACACCACCGTGACGGCCGCCGCCGCCCCGAGCTTGGCGATGAAGGAGATGCCCGACACCGACAGCCCGGACAGCGCGATGATCACCGTGCAGCCGGAGACCAGCACCGCCCGCCCGCTGGTGGCCACCGCCTGCCCGGCGGAGGCGACCGGGTCCACCCCGTCCATCAGGTTCTGCCGGTGCCGGGTCAGCAGGAACAGCGCGTAGTCGATGCCCACCCCGATGCCGATCATCGTCGCCAGGGTCGGCGCCACGGTCGCGAAGGTGGACAGCGCCGCGACCAGCCCAAGCGCCCCCAGCCCGACCACGGCCGCGATCAGCGCCGTCAGCAGCGGCAGCCCGGCCGCGATCGCGCTGCCGAAGCCCACCAGCAGCACCACCACCGCCACCGCGAAGCCGATCACCTCGCTGGAGCGGTCGTCCGCCGCCGGCCGGGCCAGCTCGCCCAGCGGCCCGCCGTACTCCACCTGCACCCCGGCCTGGCGCAGCGGCGCCACCGCCGCGTCCACCCCGCCCAGGTAGTCGTGGCCCAGCAGCGCGGGGGTGGTGTCGAAGCGGACGGTGATGTACCCGGTCAGCCCGTCGGGGGCCAGCGGCCCGCCCGGCGGGGCGCTCTGCCCGGCCGGCGGCAGCGGGCTCTGAGCGCTGACCACGTGCGGCAGCTGCTGGAGCGCCGTGACGGCCTGGGCGATCTGCGGCTGGAAGCCGGTCAGCGGCCGGGCGTCGTGCAGCACCACCGGGGAGCTGGTGCCCGCGGCGCCCGGCTCGTGGGCCTGCAGCACGTCCCGGCCCTGCTGGGCCTGGGTGCCGGGCAGGGAGAAGTCGTCCGAGTAGCTGCCGCCGACCGCCCGGTTGGCGGCCTGGACACCGGCCAGGGCGACGATCCACAGCACGACGACGACCAGCGCGTGGCGCGCGCACCACTCGCCCAGGCGCCGCAGCGCCCCGCGCCCGGCGGGCGGCGGCGCCGCGGCGGCAGGGGGGACACGGCGGGCGGACGGCGGCATGGACGGGCTCCCGGGGTCTCCTGCGCGCTGGTGCGCCGAACCGGCGCAGTGTTCCCCGCGGGCGGCCGCCGCCTTCCGGTACCGGCGGGTAGTCGCCCCGAAGGCCGCCACCCCGCCCACCACGGCCCCCGCCCCCGCCCACCGCCTCGCCCACCGTCGGGTCAGGGCCGCCCGCCCCCGCCGACTTCCCGCGCGCCACCGGCGAGTTGGCTAGACTGCCCCGGCCCGGTGTGATCAAGAAGGGACATGAACGAGCATGGGAGGATCCTGGATGACCGCGACCGAGCCCGATCCCGAGCAGCCGGCGGTGCCGCAGATACGCCAGGACATCCCGCACAGCGCCCGGATGTACGACTACTTCCTCGGCGGCAAGGACAACTTCGCCGTCGACCGCGAAGCCGCCGAACGCGTCCTGACCGTCTTCCCCACCATGCGCACCGCCGTGCGGGCCAACCGCACCTTCATGCACCGCGCCACCCGCGCCCTGGCCCGGCGCGGCCTGCGCCAGTGGCTGGACATCGGCACCGGCATCCCCACCTCGCCCAACCTCCACGAGGTCGCCCAGGCCGTCGAACCCGGCGCCCGGGTCGTCTACGCCGACAACGACCCCGTCGTCCTGGCCCACTCCCGCGCCCTGATGACCAGCACCCCCCAGGGCCGCACCGCCTACGTCCACGGCGACGTCCACGACCCCGCCGCCATCCTGGCCACCCCCCAGGTCGCCCGGACCCTCGACCTGGACCAGCCGGTCGTCCTGTCGATGATCGCCCTGCTCCACTTCGTCCCGGACCTCGACGACGCCCGCGCCATCGTCCGGCACCTCCTGGACCCGCTGCCCGCCGGCTCCGCCCTGGTCCTCTCCCACGCCACCGCCGAACTCGACCCGCCCGGCGCCTCCAAGGTCGAGGAGATCTACAACCAGGCCGGCACCTCCCTGCGGCTGCGCCCCCGCGCCGAGTTCGCCACCTTCTTCGCGGGCCTGGACCTGCTCGACCCGGGCATCGTGCCCGCCCACCGCTGGCACCCCGACGGCACCGACGAGGCCGACCTGCTGCCGGCCGGCGTCACCGACGCCCAGGTCTCCTTCTACGCCGGCGTCGCCCTCAAGCCCTGACCCGGCGACAGCACACCGCCACCGCACACGGCGCGGGCCCGCGGCTTCCACCGCGGGCCCTCGCCGTGCGTGCCCCGGCGCGGGGCCCGGCCCCCGACACCCCGTCAACACCCCGGCCGCCACCGCATCCCGTCCGGGTGACGCCGGGACGGTTCCGGCCCGCGCCCGGGCCCCGGTCCGCTCTGCTGGGAGCGCCCGCACCGCCCGAGCCCCGCCCCGGAGGAGCCCCGTGACCTCGCCCTGCGACCCCCAGTACGCCCCCGCCGGCGACGTGAGCGCGGCGCTCATGGTCATCGACTCCCGGCTCAAGGCCCTCTACGACGGCCGCACCGGCACCGACCCCCAACACCGCGAGATGGTCGACCACCTCGCCGCCTCCCTGGGCCCGGACGGCTTCGCCGCCCTGCTGGAGGGCGCCTGCACCCTCATCTACCTGTACATGAACTGGCTGCGGAAGGCCTGCGAGGACCAGGGCAAGGACGTCATCGAGTACGTGCTGCCCAACCTCCTGGCCACCATGCGCATGATGCCCCGCACCTTCCGTCCCGAGGTCGTCCCCACCATGGCCGGCCTGCTCGTCGCCGCCGGCAGCGGCCTGAGCCCTAACCTGTGGCGCGCCCAGTACGGCCCGTGGACCGACGCCGAGATGAACCCCCTGGAGGCCACCGCCACCCTGCTCGCCGAGTACGTCAACCGCATCTGCGGCGACGACCAGGACTTCGCCACCCGCCTGATCACCGACGCCCTCTCCCGCGCCGACGACGAGGAGGCGGACGAGGCCGACGAGGCCGACGAGGACTGACTCCCGCCCTCCGGCCGCCCCTCAGACCGCCCCTCGGAGCGCCCGACGGAGTGTCAGTGCCTACCCCTAAGGTGGAGACAACGCTGGAGGGAACGCCGAAAGGCGCCGCGGGGAAACCCCGCGAGAGGACTCCGGAAATGCATCGCAAGCGCGCCGGAAAAGGGGATAGCCATGTCCGCGAACAGGATCAAGCACAAGGTCAACCACGTCTCCCTCGTGGTCGACAAGTCCGGCTCGATGCACCAGCACCAGGCCCAACTCGTGCGCGTCGTCGACGAGTTCGTCAAGGGCCTCCAGGAGGAGTCCGACCGCCTCGGCCACGAGACCCGGATCAGCCTCTACGCCTTCGACCACGAAGTGCAGAACCTGGTCTGGGACATGGACGTCAAGCACCTGCCCTCCCTGCGCGGCCTCTACCAGGTCGACAACGGCGCCACCGCCCTGATCGAGGCCGCCGTGAAATCCGTCGACGACCTCAAGAACATCTGGGAGGGCTACGGCGAGCACTCCTTCCTCCAGGTCGTCGTCACCGACGGCGAGGAGAACGCCTCCGGCTG
Organism: Kitasatospora sp. NPDC029367; assembly: GCF_055569135.1. NCBI lineage: Bacteria > Bacillati > Actinomycetota > Actinomycetes > Kitasatosporales > Streptomycetaceae > Kitasatospora > Kitasatospora sp. NPDC029367. The sequence goes on along the minus strand of NZ_JBVHYH010000083.1, from coordinate 29,197 downwards.
CTCCCAGAGCGGCCAGATGCACACCCGGATGAACGCCGGCCAGGGCGCCGCCGTCCTGCGCTCCTGGCTCGACCGCATCCAGGGCGCCATGGACGACCTCCCCGACCACTGGACCTCCGCCATCCTCGTCCCCAACTCCCTCGCCAAGCGCACCGCCCAGGAGTACGGCTTCCCGGCCGGCAACATCGCCATCTGGGACGCCGACTCCAGCAAGGGCGTCGAGGAGGCCATCGGCACCGTCAAGTCCGCCGCCACCAGCTTCCTGCGCGGGCGCGAACAGGGCGTACGCGGCACCAAGAACCTCTTCGCCATGGGCCAGGACCTCGACACCGCGCAGGTCAAGGCCAACCTCGACGCCCTGGACACCGGCAAGTACATCCTCATACCCGTCGACGAGGCGACCCCCATTCGCGACTTCGTCACCAGCGCCGGCCACCCGTACAAGACCGGCTGCGCCTT